>CADCTO010000115.1 GCA_902805585.1 uncultured Armatimonadota bacterium
CAGCATGCCGCTCGTCCCGTTCCTGCTCTATTCCGCCGTGGGCACGGGACTCTGGGCCGGCATCCTGGCCTACCTGGGCCGCCTCCTGGGCAAGAACTACAAGGCCGTGCAGGGCTGGCTCGAACCCGCCACTTACGTCATCCTGGGGCTGATGGTAATCAGCTTCGTCGTGGTGATCGTCAAGCGCAAGAGGGCCGAAAAAGGTGGCGAAGCGCCCGCATAAGGGAGGACGCTCCGCCCCCAATAATGGGGGAACCGGCCTCGCCCGCCTCTCCGGTTCCCCCATTATTGGGGGCGGAGGGGGCCTTTGCCCCGGCGCACCGCCACCAGTTCCGCCGCGATGGAAAGGGCGATCTCTTGCGGCGACTCCGCCCCGATGTCCAGCCCCACGGGCGCGTGCAGCCGTGCCACGCGCTCCGGCGTCGTCCGCCCCTCCGCCAGCAGCCCTTCCTGGATGATGCGCACCTTGCGCCGCGACCCGATCATGCCGACGTACGCGTGCTCCCGGTTGATGACCTCGGCCAGAACGCGCCCGTCGTTGCGGTGACCGCGCGTCACGATCACCCAGAACGTGTCCGGGCCGGACGGAAGGTCCCGGGCCACCTCCAACATGTCGGCGCACAGGCACTGCTTCGCCCGCGGCAAACGCTCGGGATTCGCGTAATCCACCCGATCGTCCACCGCCACCACGTCGAAACCCAGCCCCGCCGCCAGCTCCACGAGCGCCGCGCCGATGTGCCCGCAGCCCATCACGACCAGCGTGGGGCTCGGCCGTACCGGCTCCAGCAGGACTTTCCACCCGTCGCGCCCGACCACCGCCGCCTTCGGCGCCGCGGGCGCCTCCAGAACAAACGGCACCGGGGCGGCGCTCCCGCCCTCGCCGGGCAGCGCCGCCGACAGGCCGACCGCCGACGCGTCCGGCGCCGCCAGAACCGTCGCCACGAGCGCCCGCCGTCCGGCTCGTCCTTCCGCCTGCGCGGCGGCCAGCGCCCCCGCCATCCGCGCCGGCTCCGGCGTCACCAGCAGCGTTGTCCGCCCGCCGCAGATCAGCCCGTCGTCCCAGCCGAAATCGTCGTCGAGCCGCAGCTCGAACAGCGTCGTCTCGCCCGTCCGCAGCGCGATCAGGGCGCGGCGGCGCGTCTCCATCTCCAGGCACCCGCCGCCCACCGTGCCGCGCATCGTCCCGTCCGGCAGCACGACCAGCCGCGCCCCCGCCTTCTGCGGCGCGCTCCCCTGCACGTGCGCCAACAGCCCCACCGCGAACCGCTCCCCCGCCCCAACACGCCGCACGATCTCATCGACGATATCGTCCATACCGTCATTGTACACCACCGCCTGACCTATCCCCCTGCCCCCTTCCCTGCCGAGCCGCTTCGCGGAGGCGCAAGGAGCGGAGCGACGCAGTGGGAGCCAGAGGCCAGGGCAAGGCGAGTTCTACCAGGGCTCTCGTCCTCCCCACCTCCCGCGCGGAGCATCGGCAGGGAAACGTGACCGGCTCCCCCTTCCCTCCGCGAAGCGGCTCGGCAGGGAAGGGGGCAGGGGGGATAGGTGGGTCGCGGCGGCCCCCTTCGCCGTCTGACGAGGGGGCGGCGCGCTCAGGCTGGAACGCAGGAAGCGGAGCAGGACGGGGCGCACGACCTGCGCGCCCCAGCCGTTCCAGGGGTAGTCGAAGCCGTGCTGCGCGTAGGGAAGGACGACCGCCTCATGGGACACGCCTTTGGCGCGGAGTTCGGCGGCCAGCAACTCGGTGTGGCGCGCGCCGACCAGGGTGTCGCGCCCGCCGTGCAGCAGCAGGGTGGGCGGGTCGCCAGGCCCTATGTGGTTGACGGGCGACGCGAGCGCGTAGGCTTCGGGCCGGTCCTGCGGGCTGCCGCCCAGGAAACGCCGCAGCGTGGCCGGGCCGCCGATTATATCCGGCCGGGCCGGGTTGTGGTAACCCCAGACGAGGTCCGTGGGCCCGTACAGCGAGACCACGGCCGCCACGCGCGTATCCGGGACGCCGGCGCAGGAAGGCGGCAGGGCGGGCTCTTCCGGCGTGTAGGCCGCCAGCAGGGCGAGGTGGCCGCCCGCCGAGCGCCCGAGCAGCGCGATGCGATCCGGTGAAACTCCGTACCGTCGGGCGTTGCGCTTGACCCACCCGACGGCGCATTTGACGTCGCCGGTCGCCGTGCGCCAGTTGGGCTGCGGCGTCAGGCGGTACTGGATGTCGAAGACGACGAAGCCTTCGCGCGCCAGCCACCGGTCCCAGTGCGGGAAGTCGCTCTTGTCGCCGCGGCTCCACGAGCCGCCGTGGACCACGATGACGGCAGGCCGGCTTTTTGCGGGGGGCGGCCCCGCCGGGCGGTACACGTCCAGGCGGAGCGGCTTGCCGTCCACGGTGGCGAAGGTCTCGGTCTCGGGCCGGGGCCCCCGGGGCGCGCGGGGCAGGCCCAGCAGGTAGCGCCGCAGCGAAAGCGGGACGCCGCTCGCGTGGGCGGCGCCCAGAGCCTGGAACGGCGGGACGAGCGCGAGAACGGCCGCCAGGAGCCCCAGGGCGAGCGGGATCCAGGCTGTGGGTCCCGCGCCCCGGGCAAGGGCGCGCCAGGCCAGCCCGCTCCCGATCAGCCCGAGCAGGCCCCACCACAGGCTCCATTCGCCCGCCGCGATCGCGACCAGCCACAGCCCGTTTGACAGGGGCGGGATCACGATCCACAGGGTCACGAACGCGGCGGAGGCGCCGCACAGCAGCGCGAGCGCGGAGGCGGTACGGGCGGCGCGGGAGATACGGGTCCTCCGATGTCGGTAAGGGTGGTGTTCTGTCACGTACGGGAGCGGGCCGGCGGTAGAATAACGGGGCGTCCCGACTTTCCGATGATACCCTTCCCGCAGGCGGCGCAACCGCCGGCTCGGGCACGGCGGCGCCGCTGGCGGCCCGGATGCGGCCCCGGACGCTGGACGAGGTGGCCGGGCAGCAGCGCCTGCCCGGTCCCGGCAAGCCGCTCCGCTCGTGTCGTCGTCCAGATCTCTGACCGGCCCGACTCCTCCTGCCCGAAATCGGTGCCGCGACGGACACAGTGGTCCCTGGCCGGGTGCGATAGGGGGCGGCCCGGTGATATACTGACGGTGTTATGACCACCCCGCACTCCCCGTCCCCGGTCGCGATGACGCTGGCGCAAAAACTGGAAAACCTTCCGACCAACCCCGGCTGTTACCTGTACAAGGACAAGGAGGGGACGATCCTCTACGTCGGCAAGGCCGTCAACCTGCGCAACCGCGTCCGCTCCTACTTCCACAAATCCGCCGACCACTCGCCCAAGACCCGCCGGCTGGTGGCGCAGATCGCCGACATGGAGTGGATCGTCACCGACACCGAGCTTGAAGCGCTCATCCTTGAGTGCAACCTGATCAAGAAGCACCGGCCCAAGTACAACATCCGGCTGCGCGACGACAAGCACTACCCGTACCTGATGCTGACGACGAGCGAGCCGTTCCCGCGCGTGCTCATCACCCGCCGCGTCAAACAGGGCGACGGCAACAAGTACTTCGGCCCCTACACCAACTCGCACGCCGTGTACGAGACCACGCGGCTGATCTACCGCCTGTTCCCCCTGGTGACCTGCCGCAAATACTGGACGAACAACGAGCGCCAGAAGCCGTGCCTGTACCACCACATGGGCCGCTGCCCGGAGGCCCCGTGCGCGGGCCTGGCGGACAAGGAGCGCTACGCGCAGGGCGTCAAGGACGCCGAACTGTTCCTGTCCGGTCGGCAGGACACCTTGATCCGCGAGATGGAGCGGCAGATGGATGCGGCGGCCGAGGACCTCCAGTTCGAGCGGGCCGCCAAGCTGCGCGACCAGATCCACTCGCTGCGCACCATCGCCGAGCGGCAGAAGGTCGTCAACACGACGCAGGGCGACCAGGACGTGATCGCGGTCGTCAACGACGAGGCCGGGGCGTGCGTGCAGATGTTCTTCATCCGCGGCGGCAAGCTGATCGGCCAGGAGCACTTCCTGCTCGACGGCGCGGGCGGCGACGGGACGGCCGGGAGCGGCGACTCCCTCCAGGAGGCGACGGCGGAGTTCGTCAAGCAGTACTACCAGGACGCCTCGTTCGTGCCCTCCGAGATCCTGCTCCCCGCGCACCTCGAGGAACTGGAGATCATGGAGTCGTGGCTGCGGCAGAAGAAGGGCGCCAAGGTCACGATCAACGTGCCCGAGCGCGGCGAGAAGAAGCACCTGATCGAGATGGCCGCGACCAACGCCCGGCTCGCCCTGGAGCAGATCAAGGCCCAGTCGCAGGCCGAGCAGGACCGCAACGATTCCGCCCTCCGGCAGCTCGCCCTGGCGCTCGAGATGCCCGACAACCTGCTCACGCGCATCGAGGCCTACGACATCTCCAACGTCCAGGGGCGCCACGCCGTGGGCGGCATGATCGTCTTCGAGCGCGGCAAGCCCAAGAAGGCCGAGTACCGCCGCTTCAAGATCGAGAACCCGTCGGGCGATCCCAACGACTTCGCCATGATGTACGAGGTGCTGACGCGACGGTTCAACCAGATGACGGAGGGCAACCCGAAGTTCACCGAGGAGCCCGACCTGATCCTGATCGACGGCGGCAAGGGGCAGTTGAACGCGGCGCGGGACGCCATGAAGCAGTTCGGCTACGACTTCCCGATGATCGGGCTCGCCAAGCAGTTCGAACTGGTGTTCGTACCGGGCCGCGACGAGCCCATCGAACTCCCCCGCAACTCCGCGCCGCTGTTCCTGCTGCAGCGCGTCCGCGACGAGGTCCACCGCTTCGCCATCGCCTACCACCGCAACGTCCGCGGCAGGGCCGCCCAGATGTCGGTCCTCGACGAGATCCCCGGCATCGGCCCGACCCGTCGCCGCGCCCTGCTGAAGTTCTTCGGCTCGGTCGAGAAGATGCGGCAGGCGACGGCCGAAGAACTCGCCAAAGCGCCCGGCATGAACGGCAAGGTGGCGGGGGACCTCTACGCCTACCTGCGCGGCGCGGGCACCGCGTAACACGACGAAAAGGGCCGCCCGTGGGGGCGGCCCTTCGATCGTGGCGGGAAGCCGTTCTCAGTGCGTCGCGTCGTGGACGGCCTTCTTAGCGTCGCCGAACGCCTCCTGCACCTTGCCCTCGACCTTTTTCGCCTTCCCGGCGATGTCATCGGCAGGGCTGTCGGTCAGGTCGCCTTTGGCGTCCCGGACCTTGCCCTCGGTTTGCTTCATCTTCCCCTTCACCTGATCGTCGTTCACACTCATCACAGCCACCTCCTTGTGTCTTGCACTCAGGGTAATCATTCCCGTTGGCAGGCGAGGTGAAACCTGGGCGTCTTTGGCACGTCGCACAGGGTCGGTGAATCGGCCGGGTAAATGATGTGTATAAATTGAAAGGCGTTCGGGTATAGATTGAGCGTAAGGCGGTGCCAGGGGCATCTGCCGCCACCGCGCTTCCATGATGGCGGAAGTTTTTGCACGGAGGTTTGAATCGATGAAGATACGATCGTTGCTCTCGGCCGTCGCGGCCGGCTCGCTCCTCGCCAGCTTCGGGGCCTTCGCCCGCGCCGAAGAGTCGCAGGACAGGACGCCGGGCCTGATCTACGTGGTGCGCGAAATGAAGACGTACTACAACATCACCGAAGACGAAGCCCGCCGGATGAACTTCAAGGACCCGGAGGGCCGGCCCCTGGTTCGGGTCGACCGCATACCGGACGGCTACAAGCCGGCACGGCAGGCGGACGCCACGCCCGGCAGTCAGGACAGGACCCCCGGGCTGATCTACGTGGTGCGTGAGACCAGAACCTACTACAACATCACCGAGGCCGAGGCCCGGCGGATGAACTTCAAGGATCCCGAAGGTCGGCCGCTCGTGCGGGTGGACCGGATCCCCGACGGCTACAAGCGGGCAGGGCAGCAGGGGGACACCACCCCCGGCAGCCGCGACAGGACCCCCGGTCTGATCTATGTCGTCCGTGAAACGAAGACGTACTACAACATCACGGAAAACCAGGCGCGAAACTTGGGTTTCAAAGACCCCCAGGGCCGCCGGCTGGAGCGCGTCGACCGCATCCCCGACGGCTACAAGCGGGGTACGCTGTCGGTCAGCGGCCAGGACAAGACTCCCGGCCTGATCTACGTGGTGCGTGAGACCAAAACCTACTACAACATCACGGAGAACGAGGCGCGCAAGATGGGCTTCAAGGATCCCGAGGGCCGTCGGCTGGAGCGTGTCGACCGGATCCCGGACGGCTACAAGCAGGCCACCCGCTAGGGTGCGACGCCTGCGCGAACCGGTTTCATGACGAGGGTCGGCTGCACCCGCAGCCGGCCCTCGCCGCTATCGGTCGCCCCCGCCCGAGGCCGAAGCGTCGGGCGCCGCCACATCGGGCGCTCCCGCTTCGGGAAGCCAGAGCGCCTCCTGGGCGGCCACGAGCGCCTTGACGCCCGCCGCCCGCGCCGTTCTCTTTAGCAGATCCGGCGCGCAGGTTTCCAGCGGCTCCGGGGCCGTCAGCGCGTACGGGGAGTTCCGGTGCCCGCGGACGGTGACGCGGTCGGAATGGTGCAGGCCGCGGTCCGTGCTCTCCTGCTCGCACGGCGCCTCCCACAGCACCCGCCCGCCGTGCTGCAGGTCCACCAGGCGCAGCGTTCCGCGCAGGGTCGCCCGGCTCGAGCGCTCCACCTGCCGCTCCCAGACGCACGCGCCGTTGTCGTACTCGTCATTCCAGTCGTCGCGCCGGTCCTCCCACTTCGCGCGCTTCCTGCGCCACTCGTTGTAGTCGCGGCGGTACCCGTCGGGGTCGCGCTCCCGTTTCTTGAGCGACGGCTCCTTCGGCTCGGTCTCGGTGAACGGGTCCAGATCCGGCGTCATCTTCTCTTCCTGGGTCCGGAATCGGGTCGTGCCGCCGTACTCGTCGAGCGAGAACAGCCAGGCGTAGCGCACGCGGCGGCCGCGCAGCCGCTCGGCCACGTCGCCGCCCTCCTGCAGGTCCGCCAGCGACACGTCGCCCGGCGCCCGGACGGCCACATCTTCGACACCCACGCCCAGGTGCCTGCGCAGCTCCTCGCGGAGCAGGCCCAGGACCGGCTCCTTGTCCTCCCGCGTCGCCCCCCCGACCAGGATCGCCGTGCGCCGCATCGCGCGCACGTCCAGCGCCTCTTCCCGGACCGTATCGGCCGGCACTCTGTCCACGGACGGATAGCGCGCCGCCTTCCGCTGGAGCAGCAGCCGGCTGGGCGCGCTGAAGACGACGGTCGCGGCCCCGTCGGCCGGGGTGTCGCCGCCGCGCCGCACGAGGACGGTGTTGGGCTTCAGCGCCTGGCCCGCCAGCAGGGCGGCGGCGGCGGGCGGCGGGGCCGGGTCCCGCCGCGAGGAGCGCACCAGAAAAAAGACCCGGCTCCGCTCCCGCGTCTGCTCGGGCGACAGCGTCCCCTGCGCCGAAAGGGGGTACCACTGCACGTCGTTCCAGACGGTCCGCTCGGTCCGCTCGCCCCAACGCTCGAACTCGGCCCGGTCCTCGGGCGCGCTGAAAACGGCCACCCGATTGGTGACGTAGGTGTCCTCGAAGGGAAGCTTGCGGAAGTTCTCGCTTCCGCGGCTCAGGAACGCTTCGGACAGGCGCCCCAGGCACTCCCGGTCGGGCGCGTACAGGCCCACCTGGTAGGCCGCCTCGCCGGCCTTGCCGCGGGCGAGCACGCTGCGCACGACGCTGTCGCGCCCGCCGAAGACGGCCGGCTTGAGCGGCACGGCGGGGGCCAGGGCGGGGGACAGGGGCACGTTCATCTCGGCGCCGATGAGCAGGAAGATCGTCGTGGCGCGCGCGAACTCCGCGCGGCTCGCCGCGGCCTCCTCCATCCCCAGGACCGCGACCTCCTGCGGCTTATGCCGATTCTGGGGGTGGCGCAGGATCGCGTCCTGGACCACGCGGCCGACCTCCGCGGCCTGCGGCCCCGACGCCACGATCAGCACGCGCGGCTTGTTCTTGGCGAACTCGCGGACGTGCGTCGTATCGTCCGCCCGGGAAACGCGCGGGTGGGAGACGAAAGCCGCCGCAAGCGCGGCGGCAAGGAAGACGTGAGAAAGGAAACGGCGTGCCATACCTGACCCCGAACGACAAAAGGTGCGGTCATTTTAGCACAACCCGCCCCAAGCAGGCAAGCGCAATCGGCGCGCCCGCACGGGGAGACAGACAAGAACAGCCGGCCCGTTGGGGCCGGCTGTCCGCCTCGCGATGGTCACGCGCCTGTTCACTCGAACCCGGCGTGGAACCCCTTCCGCTATGATCTCCTTCTCCTCGACACGCTCACTCCACTTCTAAACCATTCTAACAACGGCTGTCGTGCTTGCCAACTACCCGCGCGCAGGGTCTTTCCCTACCCTTTCGGGTAGGTTTTATCAAGATCGGGGAGGAGGGAGGAGGCATGGCGCACGGCTTCGACACGATTGCGGGCCCCCAGTTTGCGGAACAGGTTCTTGCAATGGAACTTGACCGTGTTTTCCGAGGTGGTCAGGCGCCCGGCGATATCCTTGTTGGACAGCCCGTGCGTCAGCAGGCGCAGTATCTCGCGCTCGGTTTTGGTGAGCTTGTCCGGAAGGCCGGGCGGTGGGGAGGATGGCGGGGGCGTCGTCGAGGGCTGGCCCAGGTGCAGGGGGAGCTGGTTGGCCTCGGTCTGGCTGCGGTAGCAGTCGTGGCACAGCCGCTCCACGGCGGCGCGGAGGGCGTCGCCGTCCGGGGGCAGCAGCGGGCGCAGCGCCTCGGCGTCCTTGGTGATGGTTTTCAGTATCCGCACGAACGCGTCCGTCATGGCGATGGCCTGCCGGCGGTGCTCGGACCGGCGCGTCTGCGCGGCCTCGGCCCGGCCGCGCCACAGGGCGATGTCGCGATGCCGCTGGAGCGCAATGCCGGCCTGATCGGCGAGCCATTGCAGGGCGTGGACCGTGTCGGCGTCGTAAACGTCGGGCTCGTAGGACTGCGCGGACACCACGCCCAGCAGGCGCTCCTCGCCGTCGTCACCCCAGGCGCGCATCGGGACGTGGAGGGCGGAGCGCGAGACCCGGCTCGTGTCGCCGAAGCTGAGGCCGCCCTGCTGCGTCGGCTCGGTTTCCGGTCTCAGAAGGAACGGTTTCCGGTTGCGGACGACCCAGGCCGTCGGACCGTTGCCCATCGGGAGGGTCGAGGGGTGGTCGTACACGCCGTCGTCGTAGTTGTAGGAGAAAAAGAGGGTGTTGTCTGCGGGCGAGTAGAGGCAGACGTAGAAGGCGTCCACCGGGGCGAGCCGTGCGGCGGTGCCGTGCAGCGTCTCGTACAGGTGGTACGGGTCTTCCGCCTTCGTGGCGGCGATCCGGCGCGCGGCATCCGACAAAATGCCGAGCAGGTTTTGGCTACGGTCTTCCTTGGCGCCCAAACCGTGCTCCCTCACTGTGCCGCGTTCAGCAACCGCGCAGCGCCGCGAGCCCACCGTGCGTCTTCGGGCCGGTAAACCCGAGGCGGGAAACAACGGGTAAGGATGGCGGGCGGCGCGACCGGATGCCCACACCCGGCCGCGCCGCCCGCCCGGTATTCACTTCCGGTGTTTGTTGGCCGAAAGCTGGGCGGCGAGCTTCGCCCCCCTGCCGGAGGCGCTTCGCGCCGGCAGTTCGTCTTCGTCCACCTGCCGCACGTCGTCGATCTCTTCCGAGAAGAACAGCCGGTACGAGCCGGTCTGGAACGTCTGGCTGTTGGCGAGGACCGCGTAGCGGGCCCCTTCGTCCACTTCGAAGACCACCTCCGCGTCGCCCGACCCGTCGTCGCCGGAATCGGCGACGAAATCGAGCGAATCGTCGGAGAAGATCTCGTACACGGCCACGTAGCTGTCCAGCGTGTTCGACGTCATCCGGATCCGGGCCAGGCCGGTATCCCGGGCCCGGAATTCGTACACGTCCGCGAACGTGCCGTCTTCCAGCACGATGTCGCCGTCGTCGAGCTGGCCCGAGACCCGGGTCTCGCCGTCGTCCCCGCCGCCGCCGCCGCAGCCGGCCAGCAGGGGCAGGAGCATGAGGACCAGCAGACAAACACCGATCCGTAGGATGCGCATTGCGTTACTCCTTACTGCGCGATGATGGTGACGGCCGCCGCACCGCAGGCCAGACCGTTCCTGTTAACGTTAGCAAAATCGGGACCGCTTGTCAATCGTCTTCCCGCGTTTGCGCGCCAGGGGGGCGGACGGGAGCGACCGCCGTGCTATAATGGGGTGGAGGGGAAAGCAACGTGCGGCTACTTCTGCGGTGGGTGATCGGCGCGGCGGCGCTGTTTCTGACGGTGCTCCTGGGCCAGCAGGTGTTCGGGCCGGACCGGCTCTCGCTCCGGGACATCCCGTCGGCGTTCCTGGTCGTGCTCGTGCTGACCCTGGTGAACGCCCTGGTGCGGCCCCTGGTCGCGCTCGCCACGCTGCCGCTGAACTGTCTGACCCTGGGCCTGTTCGGGTTCGTGGTCAACGCGCTGATGTTCTGGCTGGTGGGCGAACTGGGGATCGGTCTGCGCGTCGAGGGTTTCCTGCCGGCCCTGTTCGGTTCGGTCGTCCTGAGCGTCATCTCCGGCATCTTGAACACCGTGATCGGGGACCGGAACGAGGCGAAACGCTGACGTGAACGAGCAGGACACGAGGGACGAGGGGCGAGGGATGAGGGATGGGGAGGGGGCGGGAGAAGCAGGCAAGCCGCACGGCGCGTCTTCTTCCCCCCATCCCTCATCCCTCGCCCCTCGTCCCTGTCCCATCCTGGTGCTGAGCGGCATGAGCGGCGCGGGCAAGCAGCTGGCGGCCACCCACTTCGAGGACATGGGCTGGCGCGTCGTGGATAACCTGCCGCCCCGCCTGCTCCCGGACCTCGTCGCCGGCGAGATGGGAGCCTTCGGCCGGAAGGGCGACCCGCCGCCGCGCCTGCTGGTGATCTGCGACGCCCGCGCCGAGAAGGGCATCCTCGACCTGCTGCCGGCCATCGCCCTGCTCCGCGGCGGGGGGATGGAGCCCCGCCTGCTGTACCTGGACGCGTCCGACGAGATCCTGGTGCGCCGGTTCAAGGAGACGCGGCGCACGCACCCCCTGTTCCTGCCGCACCGCGGCATCCTGCCCGCCATCCAGGCCGAGCGCGAACTGCTGCACCCGATCAAGGAGCGCGCGGACCGGGTGATCGACACGACCGGCCTGTCGCCCGGCGACCTGCGCGGCGAACTGCTCGAACTGTTCGGCGACCCGGAGCAGCGCCTCCACCCGCTGACGGTGACCGTATCGACGTTCGGCTTCAAGCACGGGCTGCCGCTCGACGCCGACCTGGTCTTCGACGTGCGTTTTTTGCGGAACCCGCACTACGTGGACGAACTGCGGCCCCTGGACGGCCGGGACGCGGCCGTCGACCGTTACGTCTGCGAGGACGAGCGCACCGGCTGCTTCCTGGAGCGCCTGTACGACATGGTGGGCTGGTCCCTGCCGCAGTACGTCACCGAGGGCAAGGCGTACCTGACGGTCGCCGTCGGCTGCACGGGCGGGAAGCACCGTTCGGTCGTCATCGGCGAGAAACTGGCGCAGTTCCTGCGCGACCGCGGCTACCGCGTGCTGCTCCAGCACCGGGACCTGGGGAGGCTCTGAGCCATGGCGACCCCCCAGCGGGCCCGGCAGGCGACCGCAAGACCGTCCGCGCCGCGCGCCGAAACCGCGCCGCCGCTGCGGATGCGGCAGGGGCTCAAGTGGCTGTACCCGGGCATGCGGGTCAAGCGGTGGCTGCTGCTGATACCGTTGGGGCTGTTCCTGGGCATCCTCGGCGTCATGGTCCTGGCGCAGCTCCAGACGCTGGACTACCTGGACCGCCTGGCGGTCCTCGTCGACCGGCTGTTCAACCTGCCGCTCGACCTGCCGGCCGTGTTCGTCCCGCTGGGGGGCGGCCTGCTCGTCGCCGGGATGGTCGTGATCTGGTGGGCGATGCTGGGGCTGAACCGCTCGATCCTGTCCGTCATCTCGCCCGAGCACCTGGACGAGCTGCCCGACGTGATCCGCCGCCGGCGCTCGCTGTCGCAGGGCGCGCGCATCGTCGTGATCGGCGGCGGGACCGGGCTTTCGACGCTGCTGCGCGGGCTCAAAAAGTACACGGCCAACCTGACCGCGGTCGTCACCATGACCGACGACGGCGGCTCGTCGGGGCTCCTGCAGAAACAGCTCGGGGGCATCCTGCCGCCGGGCGACATCCGCAACTGCCTGGTCGCCCTGGCCGACGCCGAGCCCCTGATGCAGGAGCTGTTCCAGTACCGGTTCGCCACCAAGAACGACGCCGACGGCCTGTCCGGCCATTCGTTCGGCAACCTGCTGATCGCGGCCATGGCCGACATCACCGGCGACTTCGAGCGCGCGGTCGAGGAGACCTCCAACATCCTGGCCATCCGCGGGCGCGTGCTGCCCTCAACGGTCGAGAACGTGATCCTGGTCGGCGAGATGGAGGACGGGCGCGAGGTGACCGGCGAGACCAACATCGCCCACGACCGGGCCCGCATCCAGCGCATCAAGCTGTGCCCCGACGAGCCCCGGCCCCTGCCCGAAGTGATCCGCGCCATCGAGGAGGCCGACGTGATCGTGATGGGGCCCGGCAGCGTGTTCACGTCGGTGATCCCGAACCTGCTGGTCCACGAGATCAGCGAGGCGCTGTCGCAGGCGCGCGCGGCACGCGTCTACGTGTGCAACGTGATGACCCAGCCCGGCGAGACCGACGGCTTCGCCGCCTCCGACCACATCCGCGCCGTCGAGCGCCACGCCGGGTGCCGCGTGTTCGATCACGTCCTGGTCAACAAGGCGACCCCGTCGGACGACCTGGTGGTCCGCTACGCCAAGATCGGCGCGCACCTGGTGACCCCGGACGTGGAAAACATCAGCCAGCTCGGCTACAAGGCCATCGTCGGCTCGTTCATCAGCGAGTCCGCCGTGGTCCGGCACGACCCCGACCGGCTCGCCAAGGCCATCCTGCGCCTCGCGGAAGGCCGCTCCCGCTTCGCCCGCTAGATCTACGGCGCGCCGCTCCCTGACCCGGCCTTCTGGACGTGACGTTTCCTGGGCACGTTGCTCCGTCCGGCACATTTCTGGTAGAATGCTGCTACGCCTTGCAAACAGTCTTCCGAGGGACCCGGCGGCGGCGGCGGGGCGATGTGTTTGGGCGGGCGGCTCCGGATCGGAGCGCAGGACGATCACGCTTCTCCCAACCGTCCCCACACCGGGCGGCACCACGGCCGCGCCGCGCCGTCGCGTGTTCCCTTGCGCTGTATCCCGAGCCGGCATCACGGGACGAGAAACGCGCGGCGGTCGTACGGGGGCGCCACGCACCTCCGGCGGACCCTGTCGCAGCCGTATCCGGAGGGAAAAGGACACGATGGCTTCGAACCGGCCTGGCCACGCCCGGTATGCAGGCAAAGCCGCGCGCTCGCACGACGACGAGCGCGCGCTCCCCCCGCCCTTCCGGTCTTGCCGGGGCCACGCGCGCCCGCGCGTCCATCTCCGGAACGCCGCTCCGCAGTCGGCCCCTGCCGCCGCCGCCGCCATCACCGCTGCCGCCGTGCCGCCGTGGTACCCGCGCCTGCAGCGGCTGCGCGACGTGTGCGTGGCCGGCCCGTGCCTCATCGCGCTCCTGCCCCTGTTCGCCCTCGTGGCCCTGTTGATCTGGCTGGAGGACCGGGGCCCGGTCCTGTTCAAGCAGGCGCGCGTGGGGAAGGACGGCGCGCCCTTCCCCTTCTTCAAGTTCCGCAGCATGGTGGTCCACGCCGAACAGATGAAAAAGGAACTGGCCGCGCGCAACGAAGCCGAAGGGCCGATCTTCAAAATGCGGGAAGACCCGCGCGTGACGCGCGTGGGGCGGTTCCTGCGCAAATACTCCATCGACGAGCTGCCGCAGCTGGTCAACGTGCTCCGGGGCGAGATGAGCCTGGTCGGCCCGCGCCCGCACCTGCCCTCCGAAGTCTGCCAGTACACCGAAAGGCAGCGGCAGCGCCTCTCGATCCCGCCCGGGCTGGTGTGCCTGCGCGAGGTGTACGGCCGCTCCAACCTCTCTTTCGAGCGCTGGATCGAGCTGGACCTGCTGTACATCGAGTACCGATCCTTCGGAACGGACCTGCGCCTCCTGCTCCGGGTCATCCCCGCGGTCTTCCGCGGGGAAGGGGCCTATTGACAGGGCAGGAGGGGGCCGGGGAAGAAGCCGCGGCGTGAGGCTTGCCCGCTCCCCCGCCCCCGCCGCCTCCTTTCTCGCCCCTCCCCGCTTCCCCCTGTAAAGATCGTCGGCCCGGCGTCGTGTGGGACGGCACTTGCCGCTCTGCCTTTGCCGGCCCATCAGTCCGAGTACGCCGGAAGACAGGAAAGCAGACACCGGGGATCTTGTGGCGGCGCGGCGCCCGCTTACGGCGCGGCCGCGGCGATGGGACGCGCGCAGGCAGGCACAGGCGCCGGCGAGGGAGCATGGCATTTTCGAGCTCCGAGCAGCGGGCCGCCGGGCCCTGCGCCGCATTTTTTCTCACGCTCGCGCCCGTCTCCGCCGACGCCTCCTGCCGGATCGTCCCCGACAACGTCCTGGGCCTGCAGGTGCCGGGGCACGCGGAACCGTCCGAATTGGTCACCGTACATATCCTGGGATCGGATCGGGCGCGCCCGAGCAGGAAAAACGGGTCGCCGCGAACAAGCACAAACCGGGTGTGCTGCAGGCATGGGCGCGGGCGGGAGCTTCGAGACGGCGGGCGGCATCGTCCGCCGGGGCGTCCGGCGGGGGGGCGCGTCGGCCTGGGGGAACCGCCGGCCTTTGGCGGGAGCCGGCGCGGTTGCGGCGGCGCTACGTCAGGAAACGGTCGTTTCCCTCTCGAAACACAAGAATCAAAACCGGGACCGTATGGTTTCGCGCGCAGCATAGCATTTGTCAAGACTTTTGCCTGGATAGGCTCCAGAAGCATCGAGGTTCCCGGGGAGATTCCATATGGACCGCCGCACGCAGATGGTTTATCGGGCGCTGGATTCCTTTTTTCGCCACCGCTGGCAGTTCCTGGCCGCGCTCGCGGCCGTGACGGGGGCCGCCGCGGCGGCCGTTTTGCTGCGCGCCGGCACCTATGAGGCCACGGCGCGCATCCAGGTCGTCACGGAGAACGTGGCCGCCACCGCGCGGGACGAGGACCGGCGCAACGACGGCCGCCGGGTCACCCCGGCCCGGCAGAACGTCGACCGCTTCCGCGACCTGATCGACGACGACCTGCGCGGAGGCTTCCTGGACGCCGCCCTGCGGAAGGCGAAGCTGACGCCGCCGCTCCAGGTCGACCCCAAGGCCGGGGACGCGCGCTTCGCTGCGCTGCGCGAGCGCCTGGACGCCGAACCGGTGAGCGACACCACCTTCGCCATCCGCCTGGCGTGGAACAAGCCCGACGAGTGCGAGCGCATCGTGAACGCCCTCCGGGACCAGTACCTCGTCGAGGTCGGCCTCAACCGGCAGGCCCGGTCCGTCGCGACCGCGAAGTTCCTGGACCGCGCGACCGCGGGCTACGAGCAGCGCATGCGCGAGGCGGAGCGGGCCCTGGTCAAGTTCCGGACCGCGGGCGACCTGCCCGGCGCGCAGGGCGCGATGGTGAGCCGGCTCGGCGTTCTGCGCGCCCAGCTCGACAGCCTGACCCTCGCGTCGCAGGACAACGCCCTGCGGCGCTCCGCGCTCGAACAGCGCATCGCCGAGATCCGGCCGGCGGGCGCCCGGCCGGAGGCGGTCACCGACAGCCGGACGCTCGTCCGGACCGGCGAACTCCGGGCCCGGCGTGACGCGCTCCTGGCGGACGGCTGGCTCCCGAGCAGCGAGCGGGTGCGGGCGGTCGACAGGCAGATCCGGGACCTGCGCGGCGCCGGCGGCGGTCCCGCGGCCGGCGAGACTCAGACCGAGTACGGGATGCTGGTGCAGATGCTGGCCGAGACGCGCATCGCCGAACGGACCCAGAAGGCGCAGCTCGGGCTCGTGAAAAAACAGGTCGCCGAATACGAAACCCGGCTCCGGCGTATGCCCGGCGCCGAGCGCGAACGGGACGATAAGGCGCGCAACTACCGGATCCTGAAGGCGCAGTACGAGGACCTGCTCCAGCGCCGCGAGCAGGCGCGGATGAAGGCCGACCTGGACCGCGTGTCCGCCCGTTCGACGCTCAGCCGCATCGGGGCCGTGCACGCCGAGCCGTCGCTGGCCCGAAACGAGCGGATGGCCTTCCTGCTCGGCGGTGTCCTGCTCGGTCTGACGGCCGGCGGCCTGCTGGTCGTGATCCGTGAGCGGGCGGACCCGTCGCTGCGGTACGAGAGCGACGCCCGCCGGGCCCTGCAGGTGCCGGTGCTGGGGAGCGTCCCCGAAACGGCCGACCTGTCCTTCCTGCCGGCGCCGGCACGCAGTCCGCAGCCCGCGCCGGCGGCCGGCGCCGGGAGCGCCAACGGCATCGCCGGCCCCGTGGCCCCCGATGCCGCCAGGGGGCTCGACGGCACGGCGGAATCCCCCCGGGCGGTCAGCGGCGCCGGCAAGAACGCGCGCGGCGCCTCCCGTCCCAAGCCGATCGCCCCGCGGGCCGAGGCCCCCGCCAAGCCCGCACGCAGGCCCGCGGCCCGGCCCGCACCGGAAGCGTCGCCCCAAGCGTTCCTGGCGGACGAAGGGACGGGAGCCGTGACCCTGATCGCGGAGCCCGAGCCGGTCGCCGCGGCGGCCGAAGCCGTCAAGCCCGCCGCGAACGCCGCCGCCGCCGCCACGCCCCGCGCCGCTTCCAACGCCGCCATCGCCAGCAGCGCCGCCACGGCGCACAGCGCGCGCCCGATCACCTCGACGTCGATGGGAACGTTCCTGACCGACCCGAAATCCTCCTGGGAGTAAGCGACACCCATGTCAAGCATTCGTTCCAACGGGCCACCGCATCCCGAAGGGCAGAACGGTTCGAACGGCGCCGGCGGCGGCGGCGATGCTTCGTACCCCGCCGCCGTGCAGCCCCCGGCGCCGAGCAGCGGGGGGATGGACGCGCTGCACGACGCGCCGCTGGAGAACCACCTGCCGGCCACAGCCCGCCCCGACGTGAACCGACTGCGGGCGCAGGCCGCCGGGTCGCTGTCCGGCATCCAGATCCGCCTGGAAAAGTCCCCCGTGGCCTTTTCGCACCTTTATGCCGCGCTGGAGCGCCGGGTCGCCGGGACCAGCGACACCGACGTGGACGCCAGCCAGATGCTCGGGGGCGACCGCCCGTACGTGCTGGGCGTCACCAGCGCGGTCGTCGGCGAGGGGAAGACCACGGTCGCCCTGCACCTGGCGATGAACGCGGCGCGCAACACCTTCAGCCGCGTCTGCCTGATCGACCTGGGCCTGGGCGACGACGACCTGTGCCGCCGCCTGGGCGTCCGGACCGGGGACGAAGGGGTCGTCAACATCCTGGAGGGCACCGGCCAGACCCTGCCGACGCTGCAGCTGGCCGGGTGCGACAACCTGGTCATCATGCCCGCGGGAAAGGAGCCGGAGAACCCGGCCAGATCGGCCCGCTCCGGCCGGGTCGGCGAGGTGATCGAGGCCGCGCGCAACCTGTTCGACACGGTGATCGTGGACCTGCCGGCCGTTTCGACCGACAACGTGCTGCCGCTCGCGCGCCACATGGACGGCGTCCTGATGGTCGCCCGCGCCGGCGCGACGCCCAACGACGTGATCAACGATGCCCTGAACTACGTCGGGCGCAACCGGGTCCTGGGCGTCGTGCTGAACCGGGTCAGATCGTCGAGCCCGAACTGGCTGCGGAAGCGCCTGCTCAAGGTCTGAACCCGTATGCCCACCGCCGCCGCCACGCGCCGCCGACGGGGCGCGGGTCCCGGCGGCGGCCCGGGGCCGCACCCGCAGGAAGGCAGGAGGCCGTGACCCCTTGATCCGTGCCCGCCGCGACCCGAACCTGACGGCGCGCATCATCGCCCGCACCCCGCTGTTCTACGAGAAACGCGCGGGGGAACGCGCCGACGCCGCGGCATCGGGGCCGCCGGCGTACGTCCGCGCCGGGTCGAGCCTGGCGCGCCTGGGCGAGAGCCTTACCGTGGTGCAGGACGACGCGAACTTCGTCGCCGTGATCGACCGGGACCGCAAGCGGGCCGTGGCGCTGCCGCTGCCCGCCGGGCCCGGCGGGCAGCGGCTCTTCGACGCGGCGCACGGCAACCGCGACGACAAGCTCGACCTCGAAGCCTGCGTCGCGATCCCGGCCGACGACGGCGGCGCGTTTCTGGTCGCCTTCGGGTCGGGGTCGAAGCCGCAGCGCGAGCGGGTCGTGGTGGTGCGCTGGCGCGGGAGCGCACACGCGCCGCCGGAGGTGAGCCTGCACGAGGGCACAGCCCTGTACGCGGCGCTGCGCGGCGCGCGCGACTTCGCCGGCAGCGCGCTCAACGTCGAAGGGGCCGTCTACCTGGGCGGCGACCGGATACGGCTGTTCCAGCGCGGCAACGGCGCGGCGCGCGACGGCGTCCCGCCCGTGGACGCGACGGGCGACCTGGCGTGGTCCGCCCTGTGGGACCACCTGCGGGACCCGGGCGGCGCGCCGGCCCCCGCGCCGGAGAACGTCGTCCAGTACGATCTGGGGGAGCTACAGGGACACCGCCTCACCTTTTCGGACGCCGAAGCGGTCGGCAGCGGCGGCGTGGTCCTGTACTCGGCGTCGGCCGAAGCCTCGCCCGCCGCGGACCGGGACGGCGCCGTCCAGGGTTCGGTGCTGGGCGTGATCGACGGGGAACGCGGCGGCGCCGCCCGCTACGCCGAACTGCGCGCCGTGGACGGGGGCGCCGCCGCAACGTTCGCCGAAAAGATCGAGGGCCTGAGCGTCGACGCGGACAATCCCCGCCGCGCGTATTTCGTCGTGGACGACGACAGGGATCAGCCCTCGGAGCTGTTCGAGGTCGAACTGGAAGGCCCCTGGTACGGCGGTTGAAGACGCGCCGGTCGGGACGGCAGGACTCCCCCGTGCCCGTGGCGAACGCTGATGGCGGAGGCGCGTACGCCGCCCGTCCCGACCGGCGTACGCCCCGCGATACGCGCCGCGCGCCGCCACCCGCGCGAGAAGGGTTGAAACGATGTCGTCAACCGCAGCCACCGTCACCACCACCACCACCACCGCCGCTGCCGCCGGCGCCGCTGCCCCCACGGGCGGGGCCGCCGCGCCCGGCCCGGACCCCCGATCCGGCTTTGTCTTCGTGGCCCCGCTGGAGGAACTGCTGCGGCGGGGCGTGATCGTCGTGCGCGGGGCGGACCGGCCCGTCGCCGTCTTCGCCCACGACGACGGCAAAGTATCGGCCGTCGATAACCGCTGCCCGCACCTGGGCTTCCCCCTCAGCCGGGGCACCGTCCGCGACGGGATACTGACCTGCCACTGGCACCAGGCCCGCTTCGACCTGTGCAGCGGCTGCACCTTCGACCTCTTCGCCGACGACGTGCCCGCCTACGACGTGGAGATCCGCGACGGGCAGGTGTACGTCGGCGCCCGGCCCCGGCGCGGGGACGCCCCGGAACGCTTCCGCCGCCGCCTCGAAGAGGGGATGGAGCAGAACATCGGCCTGATCCAGGCCAAAAGCGTCGTCGGCCTCCTGCGCGCGGGTGTGGACCACCGCGACGTCGTGCGGCAGGTCGCCCGGTTCGGCGCCCGCGGCCGCGACAGCTGGGGCGGCGGCATGACGAGCCTGACCGCGCTCGCGAACCTCGTCCCCCTGCTCGACGACGAGACGGCGTATCTGGCCCTGTACCAGGGCGCCGTCCGGGTGGCCGAGGACTGCGCGGGGCAGCCGCCGCGCCGGGAGCGCCGTGCGCTCGACACGGACGCCGTGCCGATGGAGACCCTGAAGCGCTGGCTGCTCCACTGGGTGACGGCCCGGCACCGGGACGGCGCGGAGCGGACGCTCCAAACGGCCGTCGCCGGCGGCGCCGAACCCGCCGCGCTCTGCGACCTCCTGTTCACCGCCGCCACCGAGCGGTTCTACGCGGACGGCGGCCACGCCCTCGACTTCTGCAACAAGGCCGCCGAACTCCTGGACGTCATCGGCTGGGAGCACGCGGCCGAGATCCTGCCGGCCGTAGTCGGCCAGATCGTCTCGGCGCGCGGCGGCGAGGAGATGAGCCACTGGCGCTACCCGATCGACCTGGTGCCCGCGCTGGAGCAGGCGGCCCACGACCTGCCGGGTCTGCTGGGCGAAGGCGAGTCGCGGACGTGGGATGACGTCCCCGCGCTCGCCGGCGCGCTGCTGGGCGAGGACCCGCTCGCGATCATCGAGACGTTGCGCGAGGCCGTCCGGGCCGGAGCGCGGCCCGCGCAGTTCTCCAGGGCGCTCGCCTACGCCGCGGCCCTGCGCGTCGCCCGCTTCGGGACCGCCAACGAGACCGGCGACTGGGTCACGGTCCTGCACACCTTCACGTACTGCAACGCGGTCCACCAGGCGGCCAAGCGCTGCCCGACGCCCGCGGTCGCGCGCGGCGTGTTCCACGGCGCGATGGCGGTCTACTTCGACCGCTTCCTCAACGTCCCCCCGGCCCGCCTGCCGGGCGAGCGCGGCGGGGACGGCTTGGAGGACGAGCCGCGCGACGGTCCGACCTTGCTGACCCGCTTCCTGGACGCGCTCGACGGGCAGCAGAAGGTGCAGGCCGCCGCCCGCGCCGTCGCGCGCTACCTCGAACTCGGCCATCCCCTGCCGCCCCTTTTCGACGCGCTCACCCGGGCGGCGGTGCGGGAGGACGCCAACTTCCACACGCTCCAGATGCTCGAAGCGGGCGTCGCCCAGTACCGCGAGTGGGAGGGCCGGCCGGAGGGCGCCCACATACTGATCGCCGTCGCGCGCTACCTGGCCGCCCACGCGCCCACACCGCGCGCCCGGCTGCAGACCGCCCAGATCGCGCTTCGCCTGCACCGGGGCGACAACCTGTACGAGGAAACGGACGCCACCGCCAGCGGTGGTTCCGGGGACGGCCAGGGCTGAACCGCAGCGAAAGCCCTGCGGGTTTCAGGAAACGAGTTCTCGCCCGTACACGGCTTCGCGCAGGCCCTTGATGTACCCGATGGCGAACAGGCGCCCGATGCTGGAGTAGCAGGGCTCGTCGTTGCAGTCGCCCTCGAATGTGGGGACGTGGTCGGGCCGCAGCACGCCCTCGAAGCCGATGTCGCGGTACGCGCGCAGGCAGGCCAGCATGTCGGTCTGCCCCTCCTCGTGGAAGGTCTCGACGAACCGCTCCGGCGTCCCGCGCACGTCGCGGAAGTGGACGAAGAAGATCTTGTTCTGGCGCCCGAAGTGCCGGATCACGCCGGGCAGGTCGTCGGTCATGAGGGTGAAGTTGCCCTGGCACAGCGTCAGACCGTTCGACGGGCTGGGGAACCGGTCCAGCACGCGCTGGAAGGCGTCCACGCTGCGCAGGATGCGCCCGACGCCCCGGATCGGCGAGAGCGGCGGGTCGTCGGGGTGGAGCGCCAGTCGGACGCCAGCCTCCTCGGCGACGGGCAGAACGCGCTCTAAAAAGTAGCCCAGGTTCTCCCACAGGCGCTCTTCCGACACCGCGCCCGCCTCGGTCAGGGGCGCGTCGCGCAGCGCCGCATGGTCATACCCGGTGACCAGGGCGCCGCCGCGCCCGATCAGGTCCGTGGCGGTGCGCAGCCAGCCGAAGACGGCCATGAAGTTGTAGCAGAGGACGGGGATGCCCAGCGTGCCCATGCTGCGGAGCAGGGTGTGGAAGTGCGCGATCTCCTCGTCCCGCCCCGGCAGCCCCAGCCGGATCTTCTGCATCGGCGGACTGCTCTCGATCACGGACAGGACGACGCCCGCCGCGTCGAACCGCGCCTTCATGCGCGCCAGCGGACCGACCTCCCAGGGCTGTTCGCCCGCGCCCACCTCCCGAAACGGCAATGAGCCGACGGCGTGGTTCACGCCCGCCTGCTGCACCAGCTTCCACAGGCTGGTCGGCTGCGGGCCGAGCATCTCCGCGATCTCGATCATGGTCGTCCTCGCTCCCGCGGCGGCGTCTACAACACGCCGAACTGGCGGTACACCTCGTCCACCGACATGCCCGCCGCCAGCAGTTCGCGCTCTTTGTTCTCGAACTCGAACGTGGCTTCGACGCGCAGGAGCACCTCGTCGACGAGGTCCTTGGGGATGAGCTGCACCCCGTCGTTATCGCCGAAGATGAAGTCGCCGGGGTTCACCCGTACGTAGTGCGTCAGGTGGCCGGGCAGGTAGACGGGGGTATTCACTTCCTGGACGACCCAGCCGCCGAAGGCGTTGGGGCGCGTGCCGAACGAGAACAGCGGGAAGTCGTCCATCTTGAGGACGTACTGCGTGTCCCGGCAGTTGCCCGCGAGTAGCATCCCGCGGCAGCCGTGGGCGTAGGCGACCTGGCAGCTCATCTCCCCGAACTGCGCGGGCTGCATGTCGCCGCCGCAGTCGAAGCACAGGATGGAACCGTCTTCCGAGTCGGCCACCGCGCGCATCATGCGCTTCTGCGGGTGGCCGCCCTCCGCCTCCCACCGCGCTTCCAGGGCCTTCTGGTGCTCGGGCGTGCGCGGCTCGACCAGCGAGTGGAGCTTGATGGGCAGGGCGCGGCCGACGAGCTGCATCCCCTGCCGGAGCGGCTTGAACCGGTCCGAAAAGACCGAATCGCGCACCCCCAGCGCGTTCAGGGCGTCGGAGACGCAGCCGCCGTACCCGGCGCGGCGGAACCGCTCGATCCGCTCCAGGTCGCTGATGTCGAGGTGGCGGATCTCTTTGGGGTGGACGGGCTTCTTCAGGGCTTCGGGCGTGGACAAGGTCTTTCTCCTTCGTGTTTTTCGCGGCGTAGTGGCGGCGGCGGCGGCAGTGGTATCGTCAGCTAGCTCCAGAGCCGGTCGGCGGAGCGCTCCGCGTCCCACTCCGGCGTCGGCTCGAAGTAGCCGGGCTCCCCGAGGTGTTCCCGGACCGCCTCCTCGTTCAGGGTGATCCCCAGGCCCGGCGCGTCGGGGACCGGAATGCAGCCGTTTTGGACGATGGGCTTGGGCGGGCCGTCCACCAGGTCGTCCCACCAGGGGATGTCGACGGAGTGGTTCTCCAGGACCAGAAAGTTCTCGGTCGCCGCCGCGCAGTGGACGTTGGCCATGCACGAGACCGGCGTCCCGGCAAAATGCATCGCCATCGGGATGCCGAAGTCCTGGGCCAGGTCGCCGATCTTCTTGGTCTCCAGGATCCCGCCCGAGGTCGCGAGGTCCGGGTGGATGATGTCCACGGCGTGCTCGCGGCACAGCGCCAGGAACCCCTCCTTGAGATAGATGTCCTCGCCCGTGCAGGTCGGCAGCTGGATAGATTCGGTGATCCGCTTCCACAGGTCGGTGTGCTGCCAGGGGATCAGGTCTTCGAGCCACGCCAGCCCGTAAGGCTCCAGCGCCCGCCCCAGCCGGATGCACGAGTTGACGCCGACGTGCCCGAAGTGGTCGGCGGCGAGCGGGACGTCGGGCCCCACGATGCGCCGCACCTCGGCCACATACTCGGCGATCAGGCCGATGCTCTGGCTGCTGATCTCGATCCCGGTGAACATGTGCTGCGTCCGCAGCACGTCGCGGGCCGTCAGGTTCGGCGGGAGTCTGGTCGGGCCGAAGACGGTGTCGATGACGCCGTCGCGCCGTCGCGCCCGCATGAAGTCCATCTTCAGGAAGGTGAAGCCCTGCTCCATGCGCTGCTTGAGCTGTTGACCGGTGACGGCGGGGTCGGGCGACATCTCGGTATCGGCGTAGATGCGGATCCGGTCGCGGAACTTGCCGCCGAGCAGCTGGTAGACGGGCACGCCGTAGTGCTTGCCGACGATGTCCCACAGCGCCATCTCGACCGCGCAGACCCCGCCCGCCTGCCGCGCGTGGTGCCCGAACTGCTTGATCTTGCGGAACAGGCGGTCGACGTCCAGGGGGCACTCGCCCACCAGCCGGCTCTTGAGCGCCAGGGCGTAGGTCTTGCTCGCGCCGTCGCGGACTTCGCCGAGCCCGTAGAGCCCGTCCACGTCGGTGTCGATGCGGATCAGCGGGCACGTCATCGGGGCGCGGGCGACGACGGCGACGCGGAGGTCGGTTATTTTGGGGCTGGAGCGCGGCACTGCACTGCCTCCCGGGTTCTCATCCACGCCGGCCGGCGCGAGCGCGCCGGCCGGGTCAGGACGGGTTGCGGGGTGGTTCGAGGGACGGAGGCGAATATCCTCCCTGTGGCGAGGAACTACGCCCCGGCGGCCCAAGGCTGCGTTACGCTCGCGGCCGGCTGTCCGGTGCGGAGCGACTGCTCCATCAAGAGGTCCAGGTAGCGGTCCTGCGCGGCCTCGGCGAGGCTGTAGAAGTCCGGGCCGCCCTCGGCGTAGGCGGCCATCTTCTCCAGCGCGGTCGCGATGGCGATCTCGTCGTCGGCCAGCCGCCCCGGCGCGAACGGGTTCCGGTAGACCCACTCGCCGCCGAGGGTGTAGCCGCGGTGGAAGTAGCCCTCCAGGTTCCCGCCGTGCCCGGTGTCCGCCCGCTCCAGGCGCGCCGAAACGCCCGAAGCGGGGTCGAGCAGCCAGCGCACCGTCTCGTTCTCGATCTCGCCTCGCTCCCCGCGCACCAGCACGCGCGGGGAGCGGGCGTACGAAAAGTACTGGTCGCCCGAAAAGTCGTAGACGCCGAACCGGCCGTCCTCGAACCGGAACTGCGCGAGGACCTGCGCGGAATCTACGATCTTCTCCTCGGCCGGCGGCCCATCCCGCCCCGGGCTGTTCACCAGCGGGGTGACGAAGCGCGCGGTTCGAGA
>CADCTO010000116.1 GCA_902805585.1 uncultured Armatimonadota bacterium
GCGGTCATCCCGGCCCCATCCCAGGGTTCAACGCTCGGGCGCGGCCGGCGCTTCCCCGCCGCGCTGCGCGGGAGCCCGCGCAGCGCGGCGGGGCAACGTGCCGTTCCAGGCGAACACGGCCTGCTTCAGCCGCTCCACGATAGGGGGATGGGCGGCGGCCAGGTTGCTGGCCTCGCGGGGGTCGGCGGCCAGATCATACAGCTGCGGCCCGGAGCCGTCTTCCTCGACGAGCAGCTTCCAGTCGCCGTCGCGCACCGCCAGGTCGGGGAACCGCGCGCGCGGCGGGCCCGGACGGTCCGGCGGCCGCTTCCAGAACAGCGGCCCCGTGCGCGCGACCGCGGCCTTGCCGATCAGGGTCGGGCCCAGGTCCGTACCGTCGAATTTGGTCTCTGCCGGAGCTTGGACGCCGGCCAGACCGAGC
Organism: uncultured Armatimonadota bacterium; assembly: GCA_902805585.1. Classification (GTDB taxonomy): domain Bacteria; phylum Armatimonadota; class Armatimonadia; order Armatimonadales; family Armatimonadaceae; genus CADCTO01. The sequence continues at coordinate 422 of CADCTO010000116.1, forward strand.
AGCGACGGCGCCAGATCGATGCCCGAGACGACGCTCGTGGTGTTCGTGCTTCCGCGCCTAGCGGCGGGGACGATGCCCGGCCCCCACACGATGAACGGCTCGCGGATTCCGCCCTCGTACAGCGTGGCCTTGGCCCCGCGAAACGGACCGGCGCTGCCGGCGCCCGGTTCCGGGCCGTTGTCGCCGGCGAAGACGACCAGCGTGTTGTCGCGCAGCTTCGGATCGCTCCGGATGGCGTCGAAGAGCGGGCCGAGCTGTTCGTCCATCGTTTCGAGGACGCCGTGATACAGCGCCCGCTTGCCGGCGTCGCCGCGCCGGTGTTGGGGCGGATCGAACGGCGAATGGACGTCGTCCGGCCACAGATTGATGTAGAACGGCTTGTTTTCATTGGCGGACCGCTTGATAAAAGTGAGCGCGCCGTCCACGAAGGCTTTGGTGACTTCCGAGCGTTTGACCCAGCGCACCTGCCCGCGCCCCAATTTTTCGCTGGCGACGCCCAGCGGCATCTTGCGCTCCGGCTGGTCGCCCTGTGCGCTCAGGACCGGCAGCACGCGGTCGCCCAGGCCCTCGAACTGCGTCAGCGACGCGTCGAACCCGTATTCCGTGATCAGCGGCGCCTCGCCCACGTCGCGCCCGCCGCCCAGGTGCCACTTGCCGAAGTGCCCCGTGGCGTAACCGCTCTGCTTCAGGAAGCGGGCGAGCGACGGCGCTTTGGGATCGAGCCATTGCGCCATGCCGCGCCGCGCGTTCAGGCCGCGGTTATCGATGTAGGAAGTGATGCCCCAGCGGGCCGGGTACTGCCCGGTCGTGAACGCGGCGCGCGACGGCGAGCAGATCGGCGAGTTGACGCAGAACTGGGTGAAGCGGATGCCCTCGGCGGCGAGACGGTCGAGGTGGGGCGTGTCCGCCCCCGCGCCGCCGTAACAGCCCAGGTCCCCGTAGCCCAGATCGTCGGCGAGGACGAAAACGATGTTCGGCCTTTTCCCGGCGTTCGGGAGCGGAGCCGGTGCCCGCGGCCATCACTCCCATGGCGAGCAGGCCGGTCAGTGGTTTGTTCATCGTGAAATCCCTTTCCCGCACCGGTTTCGGGCGCCGCCGGGGACGCTGGCAAGGAAACGAAGCGTTCAGGTGGCCCGCAGCCAGACCTGGAGCCGTCCGGGTTCCCGGTTGGCCCAGGCGTAGTAGGGGACGGCGGTCAGGGGTACGGGGCGGGCGGCTTGCGTCGCCGCCTGGCCGCGCGCCGCGCGGTACAGCCGCCCGCTCCACGGGTCCGCCGGGGCGGCGACCTGCGCGTTGCCGCCCAGCGTGACGACGCCGTTCAGAAGGTCGGGGCGGAAAGCGGCCGACAGTTCCGGACCGGCCGGCAGCACGAGGTCGCGCAGGTCGATCTCCGGGTGGTCGATCCCCTCCAGGCAGAACAGGATGGGGCCGCGCGCAAGGGCGACGCGCCCACGGTTCTCCGCCACGTACGGATGGCACTCGATGCGCCGCACGGGCATCGGGAGATGCAGACGAACCACGCTGCCCGGCCTCCACTCACGACGCACCTCGGTGTACGAGCCGGGCGCGAGCGTGGCGGCGTACGGCTCCCCGTCCACTTCCAGTGTCGCGCCCTCCTCACACCAGGCAGGGATGCGGACGAACAGGCCGAACTCGCCCTCACCGGCTACGTGCAGGGCCACGTCACCGTCCCAGGGGTAGCGCGTCTCCTGCCGGACCGTCACGACGCGCCCGTCGGGAAGCGTGAGCGCGGCGGTTCCCTGGGCGTACAGATGGGCCCAGACGCCCTCGTCGCTCGTGCTGTAGAAGTAGCCGGGCAGCGACGCCAGCAGGCGTGCCACGTTCGGCGGGCAGCAGGCGCAGCCGAACCAGGCCTGCCGCCAGTGCGCGCCGTCGTCCGCGAGCGGGTTCTGATAGAAATAGGCCTGACCGTCGAGCGACAGGCCGGGCAGCACGGCGTTGTACAGCGTCCACTCCATCAGGTCCGCGTAGCGGGCGTCGCCGCCCGTCTGGAGCATGCGCCAGTTCCACATCACGCTGCCGATGGCCGCGCAGGTCTCGGTGTACGCCCGCTCGTTGGGAAGCTCGAAGTCTTTTCCGAACGCCTCGCCCTCGTAGCGCGCCCCGAGCCCGCCGGACACGTGCATCCGGCGCGTGGTCATGTTGTCCCATTGCCGGTCGAGCGCGTCCCGCAACGCGGTCTCGCCGGTCTCCAGGTGCAGGTCGGCAGCCCCCGTGCTCAGATACATCATCCGCACGGCGTGGCCGATCACCTCGTGCAGTTCGCGGAACGGCCTGTGGTCCTGGTGGTAGGGCGACCCGCCGATGGTGCCTTTGCCGCGCACGTCGAGGAAGAACTGCGCGAGTTTCCGGTACTTCTCATCGCCGGTCGCGCGGGACAGCTCCACCAGGGCCATCTCGATCTCTTCGTGCCCGTCGGTCTGCTCCTGCTTGCTGTCCTCTTTGGGGCCGAAGACGTTCCCGATGTGGTCGGCGAGCCGGCGGGCGACGTCGAGCATGCGGTCGCTCCCGGTGGCGCGGTAGTGGGCGACGGCGGCCTGGAGGAAGTGCCCCGCGCAGTACAGCTCGTGCATGTCCTTCAGGTTCGTGAATCGGTCCTTCTCCTTCTCGAACATGAAGTACGTGTCGAGGTAGCCGTCGGACTGCTGCGCGGACTCGATGGCCTCCACGGCCGTTTCGACCATCGCCGCGAGCGCCGGGTCGCCCCCCTCTGCTAGAGTCCAGGAAGCGGCTTCGAGCCACTTGTAGATGTCGGAGTCGTTAAAAAAAATGCCTTGAAACGCGGCGATGTCCTTGGTCCCCGCCGCGCGGCGGAAGTTGTCCAGCCGGCCGGTGTCTTCGCAGTGCCGGTACTGCGACGGGATGGTGACTTCGCGGTTGGTGCGCCGGCGCGGTTCCCAGAAGGCGTCGGTGAGGGACACGGCGGTCAGCGGGACGGGGCGCAGCCGCGCGTGCGGGCTGCGCGACGTGTCCACAACGACGGCTTCCGGGAGAGCGTTCTCTTGCATGGTTTCCATCGGTTCCTTGGCGGTCAGGCTTTGGGCAGCGTCCACGGAGCGCGGTAGTCACGGCCGAGCATCGTGGCGGCGGTCGGGTCGCCGACGATGCGCTCCTTCGCCGGGTCCCACTTCAGCGACTCGCGGCCCAGGCGCAGGGCGATGTTGCCCAGGTGGCAGATCGTGATCGAGCGGTGGGCGACCTCGACGGGGGCGACGGGCTCTTTGCGCGAGATGACGCAGTCGATGAAGTTGCGGAAGTGGTCGTTGCTCTCGTACAGGCGGACCTCGTTCGCCCCGATCTCGGAGTTCAATATCTCCTTCGTGCTGGCGTCGTGGCGCCCACGGTCGGCCCAGACCCAGCCGTTTGCGCCTTCCCAGGTCACGCCGCCCTTTTCCTTGTTGGAGATGATCATCTTGACGCCGTCGGCGTAGATGGCCTCGAAATAGTAGTCGGTGGCGGTGTCCCACAGCGGGTCGCGCGGGAACGCGGCCTTGGCGCTGCGGATCTCGACCGGGCCGGTGTGGTCGGTGCCGAGCCCCCACTGTGCGCAGTCGGGGTGGTGCCCGCCCCAGTCCGTGACCTGGCCGCCGTAATAGTCGTAGATCCAGCGGAAATTGACGTGGCAGCGCGCGGGCGCGTAGGGGGCCTCACGTGCGGGGCCCAGCCAGAAGTCATAATCGAAGCCTTCCGGGACGGGCTCGGGTTTCTTCCGGTCGCCGGTCTTGCCGAAGTCGGGTCGCCCGCCGGGCATGCCGCAGCGGACCGTGTGCACCTTGCCGATGCGCCCGTTACGGACCAACTCGGCCGCCCGTCGGAAGTTGCGGTCGGAGCGCTGCTGGCTGCCCGTCTGGAACACACGCTTGTGTTTCTTGACCGCGTCGCTCATCGCGCGCCCTTCCTCGATGGTCAGCGAGAGCGGCTTCTGGCAGTAGATATCCTTGCCGGCTTTGGCGGCGAGAATCACCGGGATGGCGTGCCAGTGGTCCGGGGTCGCGATCTCGACGGCGTCGATGTCCTTGCGGCCCAGCACTTCGCGAAAGTCGTTATAGGCGTCGCAGCCCTTATAGCTGCCGGACGCCTTTTGTGCGGCGTATTTCTCCTCGACGATGCGTTTCGCCGGGTCGCGCCCCGCGACGCCGCCGTTCCAGTAGCCCGCGCTTTCGCGGTTCACGTCGCACACGGCCACGACCTGCACGCGCTCGTCGTTGAGGAACTGCCGCATGTCGCCGGTCCCCTGATTGCCGGTCCCGATGATGCCCAGCGTGATGCGCTCGCTGGGGGCGACCTTGTTGTCGCGGCCCAGGGCCGCCGCCGGCACGATGTCGGGGAAGGCGACGGCGCCGACCGCGACGGCCGTCGCGGTCTGGAGGACCTGTCGCCGGCTGACCTTCCCGCCCTGCTCCCCGTTCCCGTTCGTATCCTGATCCATTTCCGATTTCCGTTCTTTCTTTTAGATAGTGCTTGTGGCGGCGGCGGCGGTGCGCGCGGGTCCCCCGGAGTTCAAGCCGGGCGACGCCCGCCGCCCGGCCTGCCCGATGTGTTCGCGGATGAGGGCGACCTCCGCCTCCTGGTGCGGCGTGCCGTCGGAGCGCAGCAGGTCGTGGAACCAGACGGAAGGCTCGGTCGCGCCCCGCGGCGAGCCCCACGGGAAGTGGGTCTGCGTGCGCCCGTTGACCAGCCCCCAGAACCAGCAGCCGATGTTCTCGCGCCGGAAAAAAGGCAGGTGGGTGTCGAAGTGACTGCCGAAGGTGCGGCGCATCCATTCCGTGCAGAGCACCGGGCGGCCGTGCTCACGGAGGCGCGCCACGAGCGTTTCCGTGTCGGTCAGCGCGTTGTAATCGTGGAAGCTGATGACGTCGGAATGCTCCAGGATCGCCGCGTTGACATTCGGCAGTGTCTCGGCCCAGACGCCGGTCGTCAGCGGCTGCGTCGGGCCGGCGGCGCGCGCCCACGCGAACGCGGCGTTGAGCAGCGGCAGGCTTTTGTCGCCCCGGTCCCCGTTGCCGGGCTCGTTGTACAGGTCCCACCCAAGGACGCGTTTGTCTTGTGCGAAACGGCCGACGACCGAGGCGGCGTACGCCTCCAGGCGCGGCCAGGCGGCCGCGTCGTCGGCGCGCTCGTGGCCGGGGCTGGGCGTCCAGCCGCTGTTGTGGACGCCGGGGACCGCCTCGTCCTGCGGACCGGGGTACGGCTGCTTGCCCGCGAACGCGCAGTCGTCGAACAGGATCACGAGGGTCGAGAGGCCGTTGCGGTCTGCCACGTCCAGGAACCCGTCCAGCCGGTCCAGGAAGCCCCGGGGATCTGCTTCCCACACGAGATACTGGAGGAAGACGCGGCACGTGTTGAAGCCGATCTGCCCGGCCCAGGTCAACTCACGCTCGATAACCGGCAGGTCGAACGTGTCGGCCTGCCACATGTCGGTCGAATTGACCGCCGTGCTGGTGACGTAGTTGAAGCCACAGAACCAGGGCCGGGCGTCGTACCAGTCGCGGGCCTGCTGTGTCGTCCACCGCATCCCGCGGTCCGGGGCCGTCCTCGTCGTCTCCATGAAGTCGCGGTCTGAAGTTCGGTACGGGCGCGCCGAAATCCTCCGCCGCGCCCCGCCGTGACGTCGCCCGCCCAACCTGGTGGAAGCGCGCGGGCCCGCCCCCTTCAACCCGGGTGGGGGGCGATGTCCTGGTTGTTGATTCCGCCGATGCCGCCCATCAGGCCCCCGGTGGGCGAGCCCGCGATACCGCCGACGACGCCCTGAACGGGATCCCGACTGATGTCCGCTTCCTCCTCGTCGAGATCCGCCGGTACGCCGGGGTCGTCCGCCGGCGGGCCCGCCTCCGGCACGCCGTCGTCCTCCGGGTACACCCGGTTATCTGCCTGCCCGCGCGTCTCGGCCATAGAACCGTCCCCTTTCTCCCTGCGAGCCAAATCCTTGTGTGGTGGCTTTCGCGTTACCGCTGCCGGAGCATCGCCCCGGGGCCCGTCGGGGCGAGTCATCGGGGTATACCCGTGTCTCCGGCCGGATGAAGCCTGTCTTCCGACACGTGAGCCGCGAGGGGCGGGATCAGAGGCCGGAGCGCAGCGCGATGACCTCCTGAACCGCCTGCTCGACCGAGCGCGTCTGGTTCGTCAGATCGGCGAGACTTTGCTGGAGCTGCGTCACGTCGGGCGCGGCGGCCTCCCGCGGGGCGAGCCGCATCCGCGCCAGCGTGGAGTGCAGCGAGACGAGCGTTTCCAGGATCGCCTCCCGCTGCGCATCGAGCCGGTCCCGCGTCGCCCCGAGCGTTGCGGCGTTCTCGATGCGCGCCTCGTACATCCGGGCGCTGTGGGCGAGGGCGTCCCGCGTTCCCGGGTCCGTGGCTCGCTCCGCCTGTCGTGCCAGCGCGTCCCGGCGCGCCGTAAGCCCCGCCGGACCCGTCTCGGCGAGGGCGTCGGCCACCTCGGCGCGCCGTGCGGCGAGTTCCCGGTCGCTGGCAAGGAGGTCGTTCATTCGCCGCAGCATGCCGCGCGCGGTCTCCCCATCCATGTACCCTTCGATATCGGCGAGGGCGAGGACCGCCCGGCTGTAGGCGCTCTCGGCGGGAGCGAGGTCCAGCAGGGGGAAGATCGTGGCCATCTCTTCGCGCAGGACGTACTCTTCCAACTGCTTCCGCGGGTCGGTGGCGCGCAGCACGCTCCAGAACGCGCCGCCGAAAGCGGCGGAGGTCCCCGCGCCCGCCGCGATGCCGAGCGCTGGGTCGATCTGCCAGAGGGCGGCGCCCAGGAACGGCCCCCCGAAGGAGGTGGAACCAGCGGGCTGCCCGGTCGACGCGCCGCCGGACGATCTCAAAGGCCGCCTTCTCTACCTCGCTGTGGTCGGCTCCCTGCTCCCACAGCGTGCGCACGCGCTCCACGAACGCTTCCGCAACGCGCGGGTCCAGGTCGGAAAGTCGCAGCTTCATCGCGGCACTCCGTTCGCGCACCGATCAGGATAGCGAAATACACTCGGGCGTTCTGTGGTGCGGCGGAGAACGGCGCCGCCGCGGAAGAACCGGTGTCGGCTAGGGCGCCCGTCGTCCGATCACGGTGAACAGACTGTCTCCCGGGACCGCGGGCTCGAAGGTGAAACCGCTGTGCAGCGTTACGTCCGCGAACCCGGCCCGCTCGAACAGCGCCCGCGCCCCCGCCTGGTCGTACGAGCGCGTCGCCGGGGAGCGGACATGCCGCTCTTCCGCCACGACGTTGCCATCCACGATGATCTGGTACAGCGATTCCTCGTGCTCGCACGCGTCGATCGGGTCGTACCGTGTGCGGCCCACGCGCCGCACGTTCGCCCCGTCCTCCGGGCGCGTCGCCGACTGCTCCCATTCCGAATGGAGCGGGTCGCCTTCCCGCCACAGCGTCATGATCGATGCCACCAGCACCCCGCCGGGTTCGACGTGGGCGTGCAGACGTTGCATCGCCCCGTCGACCGCCTCGGCGTCGGTGATGAGCTGCAAGGAACTGGACGGGACGAGGACGGTGCGGTAGGTCCGCGGCAGGTCGAGCGTCTCCATGTACTGCTCGTAGAGCCGGGGCGCAAGCCCGAGTTGCCCCGCCTTTGCCCTGCACAGGGCCAGCATCTCGGGCGAATTGTCCACGCCGTCCACGTCGACGCCTTGTGCCAGGTAGTCCAGCAGGAGGCGGCCGGTGCCGCACCCGACGTCCAGCACCGGCTGTCCGTGCGTTTCAATGACCTTGCGGTAGAAGGACCGGTCGCTCCAGTTGGACGTGTCGCCCCGCAGCGCGTCCCACGCCTGCGCCATCAGGCCTTTGTATTCGTAGTCCGGCAGATCCAACGGTGTTCCTTCGGAGTTCGATGTGGTTACTGCGGAAGGCCGGGCCGTGTCTGTTGTGCCCGCGCGTCCTCGTCGACCCCTCACGCAGACAGCGTGCAACAGCCATCCCCGATGACTTCGCCAGAGGAACGTGTTTCGCCTCCCGCGCCGCTGCCGCTAAACCTGTACGCGTCCGCCGACACCGGCCCCCCGCGACCGCCCGTGCTTCACTCCCGACGCCATTCGTAGACCCAGAGGAATAGCGCCGCGTATGCCTCGTCCACGACCAGGGCTCTGCCGGTGACGGTGTCGCCCGCTTTCAGCGGGCGGTCCGAGGTAGAGACGTTCTCCAGGTGGGCGGACCAGAAGCCGCCGGGCAATTCTATAAGCGGAGTGCCCCGCACGATCCTGACCGTGCCGCGGAACTCCAGACGGTGGGCGACCTTCTGCTGGCGGACGAGATGGTAGTCGCCCTTCTTGACCATCCGGTTCAGTTCGTCGATGGTGGTGCGCCGGGGCCAGGCCCCGTCCGCAGGCCGCAACGGTGCGGCTTTGTCCGGCGTGGGTGGGGCGGACGGTGCAGAGGCCGCCACAGCGATCGTGGCAAGCATGGCGGCGACAACGGCGGCAATCCTCTTCATGTTCTCTCCGTGTTTCGCTGAGCCGGTTAGATCACCCGTTGGACCCGGATCCCGTTGCAAGCTTCATGGCGGCGTTCCCGCCCGCGGCGGACCGCGCCCCTCCGCCCCCCGGCCCGGGCGGGACCGTCAGATGTATTTGTTGTAACCGAGGGCCGGGCGCAGGTTGACGGGTTCATCCGGGGCAGGCCAGCCGATGTGTTCGTAGCCGGTGGGCAGGCGGTAGGGGAAGGGCGTCTCTCCGCGTACGTAGGGCGCCTTTTTCCGCTCGTCGATGGCGCGCATGAGCAGGCGGAAGCGGTCGCGGACGAAGGCGTCGGTCATCGGGAATCCGGGGCGCGGGCCGTTCTGCTGCCGCATCGCCCCCATCGACTGGAACTCGTAGTAGAGCGTGCGGCGCAGCGCGCCGCCCCGGCTGCGGTGCGAGCCGTGGACGACGCGGACGTTGTGCAGGAGCACGTCGCCGGCTTTCAAGGGGACCGGCGCGAGACCGGGGTAGTCGAAGCCGGCCGAGACGATCTGCTGCTGCGACAGGTTCAGCCTGTGCGTGCCGGGCGCGGCCCACAGGCAGCCGTTTTCGAGCGTGGCGTCGTCGAGGTAGTAGTCCACGTTGAAGATCAGCGGCGACAGGCGCGGGTCGCTGGGCTCGCAGTCGGCGTGGACGGGCACCTCGCGGCCGTTGCCGGCCATCTTGAAGACCAGTGCCTCGGCTGCGCACACGAAATCGTCGCCGAGCAGGTGGTGCGCCAGCCGGAGGATGAAGGGGTGGCCGAGCAGGACCACGAGCGAATTGCGCCGCGCCTTGGGGAAGACGTACTGGACCCGGTGGAAGACGTCCTCGCCCGTGTCCTTGAGCACGTCGTGCATGTAGTCGCTGGCCGGTTCCTTGCCTTCCCAGCCGCCGGACACGACCTCGCCGGTGTCGGTGTGCAGGGCCTCCAGTTCCTCCTGCCCGATCAGGCCGGGGATCAGCGCGTAGCCGTCACGGTGGAAGTCGGCGACGATCTCCTCGATGGGCCGTTGCGTCGGGACGGCGGCAGCGGTGGCGGTCGTGGTCATGCGGGAACCTCCGGGAATTCGGTCACGCGCAGGTGGCAGCTCCCGTACGGGATCAATTCGACCGTTTCGACGGTTCCGTCGGTGGGGACCGGGCTGGGTGGCGGCGGCGCGGCGGCGTTTTTCTCCAGGCCCCACTGCGGGACCCGTCGGGCCGGCGCGGTGAGCGTTACGGGAGCGGCGTCCGGCGCGAACGGCACGGGGCCGACGGGCGCCTCGCGCACAAGGAACCGTTCCTCCGGCGCCTCGCTCCCGGCCAGCGCTAGGCCATAGTTCCAGGGCGTGGTCGGGTAGACCTCCCAGTCGGCGTGCGGGAGTTCGCCGCGCAGAAGGCGGAATTCTTCGCCGATCTTGAGCGAGAAGACCAGGGGCCCGCGCAGGACCGACACGGCGTCGTTGAAGCGCCGCTCCAGTCGGACGTCCATCGGGAGCGTGAGCGTGATGGTGTCGCCGGGCTGCCAGGTCCGGTCCACGGTGTGGAACGTTCCGGCCTGGAGGGGCCGTTCCGGCTCCGCGCCGATCTGGAGCGTGGCGCGGGTCGCCCAGGCCGGCACGCGCAGGCGCAGGGGGAAGCGGACGGCGTGCGGTGCCCGGATGGTGAAGCGTACCTGCTCGCGGAACG
>CADCTO010000117.1 GCA_902805585.1 uncultured Armatimonadota bacterium
CCAGGCCCAGCGCCGCCATTCCGCCCGCCACCATCCGGGCCGGCGCCACGGCGGCTCGCTCCGGGAGCGGGCGGAACAGTGCGCCGGCGACGCGGGCCGCGACCGCGCGCGGCAGGACCCGGCCCGCCAGCGCCCCGGCGTAGTTGGCGGGCCCGACGACCACGAACGAGGCGTTCCGGTCCAACCCGCGCAGGCCGCCCTCGGCCACCTCCTCCGGCGTGCTCTGGCGCAGGCGCTCGAACCGGCCCCGGTCGCCTTCCAGGTGCTCGGCGAAGTCCGTTTCCGTCTTGCCGGGGCAGAGGCAGACCACGCGCACGCCGCGGTCCCGGTTCTCGACCCACAACGCTTCCGAGAACGAAAGCACGAACGCTTTGGTGGCCGCATACGTGGTCATGAAGGGGACCGGCTGGAAGGCGGCGGTCGAGGCGACGTTGAGGACGGCCCCGTCGCCGCGGGCGACCATCTCCGGCAGGTACAGCCGCGTCAGGGCGACGACCGCGGCGACGTTGACCGCGACGATCTCCTGCTCGCGCGCCGCGTTCTGCTCGTCGAAATAGCCGTAGGAGCCGAGCCCGGCGTTGTTGACGAGCAGGTCGACCGCGAGCCCCCGCGCGTCGGTCTCGGCCTTGACGCGCGCGGGCGCCCCGGCGTCGCCCAGGTCGGCGACGACGACCTCGGCGCGCAGCCCGTGCCCGGCCCGCAGTTCGGACGCCAGGGCGTTCAGACGATCCCCGGAGCGGGCGACGAGCACGAGCGTGCGGACGCCCCGCGCGGCCAGGGCGCGGGCGATGGCCTCGCCGATGCCCCCGGAGGCGCCGGTGACCAGGGCAGCCGTGCTGCGGGCGTAATCGTACATGGCGGGCTGTTTCTCCGTCCGACCGGCGCTTTCCTGCGGAAAAGCTCCCGGCCCCGTCGCCGACCGGATGCTAGGGTACGGCGGCGCCGGCTTCCCCGGCCTTTTCCGGGGCCCGAACGGCGACCCGGTTCCCCGCCAGCAGCGCGTACACCGAGGGCACCACCACGAGCGTCAGGACGAGCGACAGCAGAAGCCCGAAGATCAGCGCCCAGGCCATCGGGGGCCACAGGCTGCCGCCGTTCAGCGCCTGCGGGAGCAGCCCGCCCACCGACAGCACGACCGTCAGCAGGATCGGGCGCAGGCGGCGCTCGCCCGCGTCGATCAGCGCCTTCGCCAGCGGCACGCCCCGCCGCTGCTCCTCCAGGGCGTACTCGAACAGCACGATGGCGTGGTTGGTGACGACGCCGCCGAGGCTGGTGATGCCCAGGAACGCCATGAACCCGAACGGCTGGCCGGTCGCGAACAGGCCCAGGATCGCCCCGGTGATGCCGAACGGCACCGCGGCCATGATGGTGAGCGCGACCCGCAGCGAGTTGAACTCGGCCACGATGATGATCAGGTTCGCGGCCAGCGAAAGGATCAGGATGAGCTGCATCTCGGCGAACGAGCCGCCGGCCTCCTCCTGCTCGCCGCCGAAGCCGAGCGTGACGCCCGGCGGGAGCGCCAGGGCCTCGATCTTCGGCCGGGCGTCGGCCAGGATCTGCGACGGGAGGCGGGCGGGGTCGGCGTAGGCGCTGACCGTCAGCGTGCGCACCTCGTTGCGGCGCACGATGCGGCCCTCCTGGGCCCCCAGCGTCACGTCCGCGACCTGGCGCAGCGGGACGACGGTTCCGGCGGACGTGGGCAGGTACAGGTCGGCCACGCTGTCCGCGCCCGCGCGCTCGGCCTCGTCGAGCCGGATCTGGATGGGGATCTCCTCGTCGCCCTCGCGCAGGAACGAGACGGTCCGGCCGGAAAAAGCCATCTGCGTCGCGGCGGCCACGTCGGCCGAGGACAGGCCGGCGAGCGCGGCGCGGTCGGGGTCCACGGCCACCGACAGCTTGAGCGGCAGCTCGCCGTAGTCGTCGTGGACCGACACGGCGCCGGGCGTCGCGTTCAGGATCGTCTTGATCCGGGCCGCGGCGGCGCGCAGCCCGGCGATGTCGTCGCCGGAAACGCGCACGGCGACGGGCGCCCCGACGGGCGGCCCCTGCTCCAGCGTCCGGGCGGTCACGCGCGCCCCGGCGACGGTCTCGTTGGCGGCCCGCTGGATGCGCGCCACCAGCCGCCGGGTGTCGGCGATGCTCCGGGTGTTGACCACGATCTGGGCGTAGTTCGGCGTCGGCGGCTCGGGGGACACGTTGTAGTAGAAGCGGGGCCCGCCCTGCCCGGCGTAGGTGACCAGCGACCGCACCCCGGTCTGCGCGCGCACGATCGTCTCGACGCGGGCGGCCGCCGCCTCGGTCGCGCGGATGTCGCGGCCTTCGGGCAGCCACACGTCGATCACGAACTGGTCGCGTTCGGCCGACGGGAAAAACTGCGAGCCCAGCCGCGGGATGATCAGGACCGCCAGCGCGAGCGCGAGCACGGCGAGGCCCACGGTGACAAAGGGGCGGCGCAGCCCGCGCGCGGCGGCGAAGGCCAGCCCGTCGCGCAGCCCGTCCACGCCGCGCAGGAACCGGCCG
>CADCTO010000118.1 GCA_902805585.1 uncultured Armatimonadota bacterium
CCAGGGCCAGAACCTGGCGTGCTGCCGCTGCACCATCCGGGAACAAACCACGGAGACGTCCCGCCTCAGCGCTACCGCGGACCAACGGGCTAAGTATATCACAGGCCGTGCCGGCTGTCAATTTGGGCGCCGGGCAGGAGACGCCCCCGCCCCCGTCGAACACCTCTCCCATGGAACCCACTCCTTCCGACAAGCCGCTGCACGTCGTCTCCATCGGCGCCCACCCGGACGACGAGATCAGCTGCGCCGGCACGCTCGCCAACTACGTGCGCGCCGGCCATCGCGCCACGGTCGTGACGATGACCCGCGGCGGCATGGGCCATATGACGCTGCCCTCCGGCGAGCTCAAGCGCCTCCGCAGCGAGGAAGCCGCGGCGTGCGCGCGCGTGCTCGGCGCCGACCTGCGCCTGCTCGACTTCGAGGACTCGGCGATCCCCGAAACGCGCGACGCCGCCCTCGTGCTCGTCGACGTGCTGCGGGAGCTGCGCCCCGACGTGGTCATCACCCACGGCCCCGAGCAGCGCCACCCCGACCACCGCGCGACCTGCCGGCTCGTCTCGGACGCCTACTACCTGTGCTCGCTGCCCCTCCTGCAAAGCGCCCACCCGTGGCACGGCGTCGGCGAGGTGTACTTCTTCGATGCGGGCGAGACTGACACCTATGTGGACATCACCGACACCCTGGAGCTGAAGACCCAGGCCGCCGCGTGCCACCGGTCGCAGTACGAGGATTGGCTGGTGGTGCACGACGCCGGGGTGGACCGCGGCGGCCTGCCCGACTTCCGCGTGCGGCTGCGCGAGCGCGCCGCCTTCCACGGCCATAGATGCGGCGTCCGCTACGCCGAAGCGTTCCGCGCCTACTGGCCCCGCGCCCCGAAAGCCGCGCCGTTGCTGCCCGTTAACGCTGCCTCCTGACGCGGGTGCTGTGGTATAATCATTTTCGGCACGGGCCGTTAGCTCAGGGGTAGAGCACCGCCCTTTTAAGGCGGGTGTCGTTGGTTCGAAGCCAACACGGCCCAGAAACTCCTTGTCAGCGGGTGCCACCGACTGGCAACGAGCATCAGTGACTGCGCGCTCTTTCGCCTCTCCGACTGCGCTTTTGGAGAGCGAAATGCGAAAAACACAACCGCCTTTGACGAAAACGGGCGACGCCGAACCCAGCGTTTCCGTTCGTCTACCGCGACGCCTTTCGGTTTGTGGTTTCTTTCGGGGGGCGTCAACCGCCACAGCCACCGCACCCTCGAAACCCGGCGCGAGCGGATGGGCAAGCTCCTCTGGTTCCTCGGCCACCGGGAGATCGACTGCTGTGACCGGCACGCGCTGCGCCAGTTCTCCACTACCTCTTCCACGGGCACGCCGAAGCCGGCGGGCGGTGGGGAAGCCCCGCATGACGAAGCCGACCTCGCCGGGCCGCGCCAGGAGCTACCACAGCACGCTGCGGACCTTCTTCGCCTGGCTCGTGGCCGAGGGCGAGGCGTCGCCTCCCCGGTGGAGCATACCGCGCCATCGGCGTCGAGTGGACGCTGATCGACCGGATGGCCTCGACCTACACGCTTCATCTGTGGTGGAAGGAACTGCTGATGAACCGGCTGCTGCACGAGCACGTGGCCCTTACCCGGGGCTACCGGGAGGAGATGCGGCGGGGCTGGGAGCTGCCGCGCCTGGACCGGGCGCAGGCCGAGGAGCAGGCGGCGGCGATGGTGGAGCGCTGGAACCGGATGTTCCTGCGGGCGCTCCGGGCGCTCCAGGAGACGCGGCGGCACGCCCCTCCTGCCGCGGTGACGATCCAGAATACCGGGCAGGTCAACGTCGGGCTGCAGCAGCAGGTCAACGTGGCGGCGCCGGGCGAGTGAGCGGGCGGCACACGCTGGGGGTGTCGGCCCTCTGCCCGGCGGGGGCGAGCACGAAGGTCGCGGCGGCGTTCGCGAAGCACTGATACGGGTGGGTCCGCAAACGAGCAGTGGCAGAAAGGCCCCGGCGCGCTGCCGGGGCCTTTGTTGTTTTCGACGGCGCGCGTGCGCCTACTCCCTGCACTTCCTGCGTCGGAAGGTGGGCAACCGACGACTCAGCGCAGGCAACAAGTTGGCGATGCCCGGATGGGCGCTGAGTAGAGACGGGGACCGGTGGCGTGAACAAGGCTTCACGGCAGCCGCGGCGAAACGCCACGGGCGGGTTGCTAACGAAGGCCCAGCGCTCCCGACGATCCGCTTTCCCAGTATAGCAGAAGCGGGAAAGGCGGTCAAATACCGCCGGGAACCGGCGAAGTTCCTCAACCCGAAGAAGGAGGATTGACGACGGGGCCGGCGAGTCGGCCCGGGCGGGGGAGGCGTCCGTGAAGTGACCCGGGTCGGCGACCTGCGCCGGCTCGGTGGCTTCGGCGTCCATCGGCGTGGCTGACCAATGCCAGGGGACGGCGTCGATCCGGCCGACCCGGCCAGCGGCGCCGACCTGCTCCAGGGCCGCCGCCTGCAGGCGCGCCGCCTCCTCCGGGGCGAGGCTCGCCAGGATCCGTGCGGCCGCGGTCAGGAAGCCCCCGGCCGTCAGGTCCTCCAGTACCCCGGCCTCTCCCGGGCGCAGCGGCGGTGGCCGGTCCGGGGCCGCGGCCCCTCCCGCGTGCTGGTGTGTCTCCGCCTGCTCCACGACCCGATCGTCGGCGCGGCGCGCTCAGGTCAGGCCCGCTCAGGCCGGGCGCGTGCGAGAAAAGGCCCCGGTCCCGTCACGTGACGGGACCGGGGCCGGACAAGGAGAAAAGACATGGCGGCGCTGACTAGACGCCGCACCCTATGTATCGGCCGCGCGCGCCGGTTTCCTCACCCCGCTATGGCACGCTTTCAGCCGAAATCCTCCCCCGCACGAGAATCACTCCTCGCCGCCCCCGCCGACGCAACCGGGCCGGCGACCGTTTTCTCGTGCGGGGGCACGAAGTCCGGCGCGCCGCTCTCCACGGCGCACCGGGCGCTCGCGTTTCCCGAGAAACAAAAGCGGCCGGGGCAGGCGGCATCTTTGGTGAGCCGGTGCTCGGTGACGGTCGAGCGCAGGGTTCACGACAGGGATCGTGAAAAAAAGTTTGGGCCGTTCAATCGTTTCGTGCCGGGCGGGCGTGGTATGCTGTGGCCGTGTGATCTCCTTTTCTCTCCACACGCTTTTGTGGAACGGCCCCGGGCACAACTGCCCGGGGCCTTTTTCTCGTTGCGGCGGTGACGAAAAACGGCCGGGGCGGCGAAGCCCCGGCCGGTCGTGAGTGATCATTCTTGCGCGCACGATATACCACGCAAGCGGGTGGGCAGACGAGGGGGAGGCAGGCAAGCCCGAAGGAAACGGGCGGGGCAGGGGCCGGGCATTCAGCGAGGAACGCCCGGCACCCGGGCGTTCCCGGGAGCGGCGAAAGCTCAAGGGGGGAGCCATAAACTCCCGCCGGCCCGGGGCACAGGCCCATGGGTTCTGACACGGGGACGGAGCAAAAAGTCACGGCGCGACGAAAGAAAAACGGCCGGGGCAGCAAGGCCCCGGCCGAACCAGATGACACGTATGTGGTGCCCGTGCGATGCCCGCCCGAACCCGCGGCCGCGGGGTGTGAACTATCTCACACCCATCCGGGGATTTCTCACACCTGGGGCGCCGCCCGCCGTCACGTGTGGGAGAATGGTGGCAAGGGCGCCGCGGCGCGAGCTTTCGCGCCGCGGCGGCCGTCGCGCCCTTCCGGAGGGATCGGGATCACCAGGCGCCCACGCGACGGGACAGGGGCGCACGCGAGGAGGGCCGTGGGAGCAACTGTACGCCCCCCCGCGGCCCGACCCTCGGGCCCGGTGCAACATTTCTCGGCGCCCGCCCTCTAAACGGCTGTAGGCGCGCTCGACAGAACGCGGACAGGGGAAGGGTTGACACACGTAGGAAGGCCACGGGCGGACGCTTATGTCCCCCGTGGCCTTCCTGTCGTCTGAGCCGGCACAAGGACATCCGGGGATCAAAGGCGTACTCCGGACTGCGCACCGTTGACTGGCGTCACACCGCCACGGCCGGCTTGTCGGCGGCGGGTTCGATCCCTGCTGCGCAGCCCCGGTAGACTCACCCCGCACCCGCCCCGGCCGCAGGCTTTCACCCGTCCTGAAATTCCTCGCCGATGGGGTAGCGCCGGCTGCCGGGGAGCGCCGCCATCTCCTTGCCCTCGGGGCCGGCATAGAAAGCGCCGACCGACCAGAAACCGGTGGCCTCGCCCTTCAGGCCCAAGACGGCCTCCAGGGCGCGCTCCGTGGCTTCCTCCTGAGAATCGGCGTCCATCCAGAAGACCGCCGTTATGGCCACCTGCCGGCTCCGGGACCGGCCCTCCGTCGTCTCGCCGCCGCCACCCGCCTGCTCCGCTTCGTCCAACGCGTGCCTCCCGTACTGAAATGGGGCATGGACACCCCGAACGCTGCCCCCGCCCCGACCGCAGGGTTCAGGGCCCCTGCGTGCCCCGCTCGTCCGTCTTGACCTGGACCGGCGTCTTGGCCTGGCGGCTCATCGGCGCCCTTCGGCGGCGGCGTACCACCACTCCACGTAGCGACCGAGGGGCCGCTTGAGCGGCGTCTCGTCGTGGAGCCACTTGACCGGGCCGTAGATGCGGTCCAGCCCAACGACCGACCACACCACCCACGCCTGTCCGCGGCCACGGTTGACTGCCAGGATCACCGGCCCGACGCTCAGCACGTACAGCGCCAGGAGCAGAAGGGGGGTCAACAGGATCCACGCCACCGTCAGGCCTTTCCCGCCCCGGCCCCCTTTTACACTATGACCACGCACCATCGGACCCGGCTCCCTTCCCCTCGCGGCGCTCACTTCGGGATGTGCACCCAGGAGAACCACATATGGCTGCCCGCCTCCAAGCGGCTGCCGACGATCCGCCGCCCGCTTACCCGCAGGTGTATCTGCCCCGTCCGGTGATACGCAGCCCCCTCGCAGACTTCTTGCCCATGTGCCAGGGCCGGACCCCGAGCACCCACCGGCCCAGCACCAGCGAGTGCGAACGCCGCGCCGCCTGGGCGTGGACGATCAGCAGTGCCAGGAGCGCGAGCGGGATCAGCACCGCCGTTGCCACCCACGGCGCCCCCATGCTCCTCGCCCGCCGGCTTTCGATCACAGCCGCCGCGCCCTTTCGGCCGCTTCTGCCGTTTCCCGGAGCCGCCGTTGCTGCTCCTCCGCCCGTTCCAACTCCGCATCCGTCGCGTCCGCGACCACGGCGACGAGGAGGCCGAGATGGAACAGCACGAGCAGCAGCCCCCGCAGGTGTGGCAGCAGCGTCCAGAACACCGGCACGGCAACGGCGTACGAGCCGAGCGTCCGGATCCAGCGCTTGCGCGTGTGCCGGGCCAGGAAACGGGCCGTGGCATAGACGGCGCCGATGCCGGTGGCGAGGAGTGCGACGTCATGCAGCCAGGTCACTCGCGTCCGCCTCCCTTCGTTCCTCGACCTCCCCGTGCCGCGTCAGCGCCCGGCCCGCCCGCGTCTCGCACCCGCCGCAGAACTCGCCGGCCCGAAGCCATCCCCGCTCCCGGTCCCCCGCATTGCCCGACACGACGCGGGCCGTTCGCTTCTGGTGCTTCAGCCCGATTCGATGACGATCTCCGCAGGCTCGGTTTGTAAGGCGGCAAACTCGAACGCCAGCGCATAGATCCCTGCCTCCGGTCTTTCTAGGCGCAAACCGTCTGCCCCCTCCCAGCCACGGTCCGGGCATCCGTCTCTCGGCCAGCCTCCCCGCTCGGTCCTCCGGGTGCCGTCCGGCTGCCTGATGTGAAGCTTTGTCGTGTGCCATAGGTGGCGAGGAATGGGTTCATCCGTCAGCGGGCGGACACCGACCCAGAACCAGACGGGCTCGCCTCGCCTGTACGTCGTTTTTTCCAGGCGCAGAAGGGGGACGGCATTCACCCCGGTGTCCCGCGCTTGTTCGATGATCGTCGGCTCTCGGGCCCCGGCTTCCTGGAGGAGCCGGGCCACCTCGGCGTAGCCACGCCGGAGCGCCATCGTGAGGACGGTCTCGCCGTAGACATCCGGGCCGGGAATACCGGCTCCGCGTTCGAGCAGGACCTGCACCGCTTCGGCCTGACCGGCGCGCACCGCCACGGTCAACGGCGTCCAACGGTAGCAGTCCTTTGCCTCGATAAACGCCCCGCGATCGAGCAGGCGGCGCGTCTCGTCGGCGCCTTTCATCCATGCCGCCCAGTGCAGCGCCGTTCTTCCCAGGCCGTCAGGAGCGTCGGTGTCCGAAGTGCTCATCCTGTTCACAATCCTGTCATGGGACGGTTTTCACGGCGGGGCCGCGCCGTCCCGCCCGGCCCCGCAAGATTCGCCGCCCGCCCACGGATAGACCTGCCTGCCGGGAACGCTTAGCGGCGCCCGCTGGTCATCGTCATCACCGCCCACACGACCACGAGCGGCAAAGCGCCGCTCAGGGCGAGTCCGAGCAGCGCCCACCGCCTGCGGCGAAACAGGTCGATGACGGACCAGACCCCGCCTACCACTCCCAGTGCCGGCAGCAGAGGGAAAGTTGCAACCAGCAAAGGCCCGCTCAACAGGCCCACAGGTATCACCCAGGCTTCCGTATCCTGGGGCGCCCACACCCTTCCCACGAACTGGCCGAAAGACCCCATGCTCAGGGCGAGAAGACGGAGCAGGACCAACAGCAAGACGTACAGCCAGCCGAGAAGCCCGACATGGAGACCGCGACTCACACGCGGATCAAAGAGCCGGCGATGGATGTCTTGGAGCATGGTCGCGTCCAGTCGTGTTCCACTTAGATCCGAATGTCGGGGAGGGGCGACCCTCCCCGCAAGATTCGCCGCCCGCCCGCCGGAACCCTTTCATCGGGCCGGCGAAGGCAGGATCATTCCTTTGTCTGTACGCCCAATAACGGGAGGGGCCGTCACCCGCCGCCCGTGTCAGACGTTAGGCGACGCGGGTTCTCGGGAATCAAAAACCGGAGCGGGCCCGAAGCGGTGGCGTTGGGCCTGCTGGTCGCCGGCGCCTGCCTCCTGCTGTAGACGGGTATCCAGTTCGTCGCACCCCGGGGCGACCGCCGGAACATCGGCGGCACGGTCTGAGCCGGCGGGGAATGGTCGGTACGCCGGCATACCGTGGCACGAATGCCGCCGGTACGCGTTTACCGGAAGGTTTGCCGTTTCGGCGGCGTCCGGGGAGCGTACCCCGGCCTTTGGAGAAAGGCATGTTCCCCCGGAATAACTTCGGGACGTGCGTCACGCTGAGCGCCCTGATCCTCGCCGTCCTCGGACGGGGCGCCGCGGCCCCCACCGAGAAAATGTCGAGAACCTTCACGGCGGAGCGGTACGCGCGGAGGACCATCTATCACTCCCCACAGACGCCCGGCTGGACCAGCTGGGTCGGCGCCTGGATCATGCCCGACGGCAGCCTGATGGTCTCCTTCACCCGGGCCACCGGCTCCGTCGGCGATCTCGAACGGCGCAAGAAGACCAGGGACTACGGCGGGCTCGACATCGACGTGGTCTACCTGCGCTCGACCGACGGCGGGGCCCGCTGGACCAGGGTCGCGGAGTCCGACGTCAGCTTCGGCACGGCCGACGACTCCGGCCTCGGCACGCACGCCAACAACGGCCCCACCACGCTGGCACTGAAGGACGGGTCGATCCTCCGCCGCGTGTACGGGTGGGACTACGGCAGACACCCCGCGATCCCGGGGACGGCCTTCCTGCAGCGCTCGACGGACGGCGGCAAAACGTGGTCGGACCCGCCCCGCTCGCGGGACGGCGGCGGGACGTGGTCGGACCCCTCGCCGGTCCAGGAGTTCCTCCTCGATCCGGCCCGGTATACCGTCCAGACCACCCGGACGCGTCGGCTGCGCGACGGCCGCCTCCTGATGGGCGGCGGCGTCTGGAACGGTCCCAACACCCAGCGCGCCCCGTTCGAGCCGCTGCTGATGGTCTCCGCCGACGAGGCCAGGAGCTGGCAGCGGGTGAACTTTACGCGGGCGGAATACGACGCGGCGTGGAACACGAAGTGGAACGAATGGGACTTCGCGGAACTGCCCGGCGGCGACCTGCTGGTCGTCTCGCGGACGGCCGACAACCGGCAGCGGTGGCAGGGCATCCTCGCGAAGGCGGGCGGCGCGTGGGGCCTGCGGACGTTCGGCCCGTCCGTGCTGCCGCATTCGGGGCACCCGGAACTGTTGAAGGCGCGCGAGGGGCCCGTCCTGCACATAGCCACGACCGGAACGCACTGGACCGACGACGGCGGGAAGACCTGGCACCCGCTGGACTTCGACACGCTCCCCGACCTTCCCACGGGGGATTATCAGTCGCGGTACTATCCGCACAGCCTTCAGACCGCCGACGGGTGGGTCTACGTCTTCTCGCACAAGGGCTACGACAACTACTACGGGCAGGTCGATCAGGCCATCGTCATGGACCGCTTCCGCCTCACCAGGAAGTAGCGCGCGGGCGCGGCGCAGCCGGCGCGCGATGGTGAAGCGCCGGACTCCGGGTATACTCAAAGCAGGAAACACGCTCGTCATCGTTCCCATCACCCGTGCCCCGCCCCAGGATGTTCCGGCATACGTCCGCTGCCGCCGTGCGGGCGTTTTGGAGGCAATCCCATGAATCGCAGACCCCTGGCGGTGGTGCGGCCGTTCTCGTCCGCATGGTTGGCGTTGAGCTTGTTAGGAGGGGTGGTGTCGCCCGGACACGCCGCTCCGGGCGGTGCGGCTTCCGCTCCCGGCGGACCTGCCGGCGAGACGCCCGCGGTCGCTGCCGCGCGTGCGGCCCTCGGTCGGCAGTATTCGCGCCTGGAGGCGGCGTTCCAGCTCCGCGACAAAGTGGCGGTGGAGCGGGCGGTGCGCGACCTCCTCGCTCCCGGTTTCACCTCGGACCTGCCGGCGGCGGCGGGGGAACCGAAGGGGGATAGCGGGGGCAGGGGCGGCCACGCGCAACGGTTCGTTTCCTGGGTGCTTCAGGGCGGTGCGGCGACACCGTCGCCCACGGTCTCGTTCCGGCGCATCCTCGACCTGAGCGCCCGCGCGCACGTTTCCGTCGATAAACTCGAACTGGATCCGAAGGGCGCGACGGTGGACGTGACCTTCGACATCCGGAAGGGTTCGCGCGGGACGCTCGCGGCCGGTGGCGCCGCCGAGGAAGTCTGGGCGAACGGCGTCCGGTTCGGGAGCGTGCAGCGACACCTCTGGGTCCGCGGGGACCTGGGGTGGAAGCTCCGCCGGGTGCAGGTCCTGAGTGCCACGGCGTCGTCTTCGCTCTTCCCCGCGCCGCCTTCGGCGGAACCGGTCACACCGTCGCAGCCGCCGAAGCCGTGAGAGCAGGGCGTGTTCCCGTCCTGGCAGGTTTCGCGGCAGGCGCCGGTGAACAGCGAGCCAGAAAACCATGCGCATCCTGTACATCGACATCGACTCCCTGCGGCCCGACCACCTGGGCTGTTACGGGTACCACCGGGACACGTCGCCGCACATCGACCGCGTCGCCGCCGAGGGCGTGCGCTTCAACCAGTGCTACACGCCGGACGCGCCCTGTTTGCCGTCCCGTACCGCCTTCTACTCCGGCCGCTTCGGCATCCACACCGGCGTGGTCGGCCACGGCGGCACCGCCGCGCAGCCGAAGATCGAGGGCAAGTACCGGGGCTTCCGCGACCGGTTCGACGAGCAGGGGCTGGCCCGCCAGCTCCAGAAGCTCGGTCTCCACACGGCGATGATCTCGCCGTTCGGCCAGCGGCACGCGGCGCACTGGTTCTACGCGGGCTTCCACGAGATACACAACACCGGCAAGGGCGGGCTGGAGAGCGCCGAGGAAGTCTGGCCGGTGATCGACCGGTGGCTCCACGGGAGGGCGGCGGACGACAACTGGTATTTGCACGTCAACTTCTGGGACCCGCACACCCCGTACCGCGTGCCGCCGGGATACGGAGAGCCGTTCCGGGACGCCCCGCTGCCGGAGTGGATCGACAGGGACGAAGTCATCGCGCGCCATTGCCGGACGACCGGGCCGCACACCGCGCTCGACATCGCGATGTACGACGACCGGGAGAACCCTCGGTTCCCGCGGCAGCCCGGCAAGGTGACCGACCGGGCCTCGCTGCGCAAACACCTGGATGGGTATGACACCGGGATCCGCTACGCCGACGATCACGTCGGGCGGATCGTGGAGCACCTGAAACGGGCGGGGGTGTACGAGGAGACGGCCATCGTCGTCTCCGCCGACCACGGCGAGAACCAGGGCGAGCTGGGCATCTACGGCGAGCACGGCACCGCCGACGCCGCCACCTGCCGCGTCCCCCTGATCGTCAAGTGGCCCGGCGGCGGACGCGGCGCCGTGGACAACGGCCTGCGCTACAACCTGGACGTCGCGCCGACCCTGATGGACCTGCTGGGAGGTCAGAAGCAGACGATCTGGGACGGCGCCAGCTTCGCCGCAGCGATCACCGGCGGGGCGCCGGGGGCGCCGCGCGAAGATCTGGTCATCAGCCAGTGCGCCCACGTCTGCCAGAGCAGCGTCCGCTGGGGTGACTT
>CADCTO010000119.1 GCA_902805585.1 uncultured Armatimonadota bacterium
TAAGGGGAACCTTCTCCTCCCCCTCCCTCGGAGGGAGGGGGCCGGGGGGTGGGTCGGCAGCAGTCGAGTCGGTGGCAGGCACCCCTCTCCCCCCGGCGGAGCCGGGAGCAGGGGAGAGGGGACGGGGGTGAGGGTTCGCTGACCGCCGCTCCACCTCCAGTCCCGCCGCCCGCAGCGCCGCCTCCGCCTCGCCCGCACGCTCCAGGTGGCGGGGGGCGACGATCAGGCGCAGGTCCGGGAACGCCCGGCGTACCCGGGCGAACGCTTCCGCCACGATCTCCTCCTCGCCGGGCCGCGTCGAGCCGCAGACCCAGACCGGCGCATCGGGAGCGATGCCCAGGTCGGCGCGCAGCGCCGCGCGCTCCTCCTCCCCGAGCGGATTGACAGACTCATCGAACTTCGTGTTGCCGAGGGTGACGACCTTCGCCGCGTCCGCGCCGACGATCACCGCGCGGCGCGCGTCCTCCGCACTCTGCATGGCGAAAAGGTCCACGGCCCGGAGTCCCGGCCCGGTGAGGAACGCGCCCTTTTGGCCGCGCGCCAGCCCGCGGTCGGACACGCGGCCGTTGAGGACGGCGATCCTCGCCCCGCGCCGCCGCGCCGCCACCAGGAAGTTGGGCCAGATCTCCCACTCCATCAGGAGCACGGCGTTTGGCCGCACCGCACCCAGGGCGCGCCGGACCGCGAACGGGAAGTCGAGCGGGAAGTAGACCACCTCGTCGGCCGGCGGGACCTGCTTCAGCGCCACCTCGCGCCCCGTCGGCGTGATGGTGGACAAAACGATCAGGGCGTCGGGGTACCGTTTACGCAGCTCGCGCAGGACCGGAACGGCGGCCATGACCTCGCCCACCGACACGGCGTGGACCCAGAAGCGCGGCGCGCGCCGGTCCTGCGCCACCGCGTCCGGCACCGCTCCCCAGCGCTCCCCCCGGTGGGCAGCGTCCTCCTTGCCCTTCGCAAGCCGCCACGCGTAGTACAGGAGCAGCAGCGGGGACAACAGGACGAGCAGGAGGTTGTAGACGACAAGCCCCATCACGACGAAGCGGCGGGGCCGGCCGCGAGCGGTTCCGACGCGATGGTGTCCAGGTCCAGGCCATCCACATGTCCGGCCTGCCAGTGGAAGTAGCCCGTGGCCGCGATCATGGCCGCGTTGTCGGTGCACAGGATCGGCGGCGGGTAGAACAGCGGCAGGCCCGCCTCGTCACAGGCGGCCTGCATCCGCGCCCGCAGGCGCCCGTTCGCGGCCACCCCGCCCGCCAAAAACACCCGCGGCGCCCCGACCGCCCGCGCCGCCGCGAGCGTCTTGCCCACGAGCACGTCCACGACCGCTTCCTGGAACGACGCGGCAAGGTCCGCCGTCGGCGGCGGGGTCTCGCCCTGCGCCAGGCGGCGCACCGCGGTCTTGAGCCCCGAAAAGGAGAACTCGTGCGTCCCCGGCAGCCACGCGCGCGGCAGCGGGACCGCCGCCGGATCCCCCTCCCTTGCCGCCTGCTCGATGGCCGGCCCGCCGGGGTAGGCCAGACCCATCAGGCGGGCGCACTTGTCGAACGCCTCGCCCGCCGCGTCGTCGCGCGTCCGGCCCAGCAGCACGTAGTCCCCGTGTCCCCGCACGTGAAAAAGGTCCGTGTGCCCGCCCGAAACTACCAGGGCGACGGCGGGGAAGTCCGGAGGGGAGGAGGCACCCTCGCTGATAAAGTTCGCGTACAGGTGGGCCTCGATGTGGTGGACGCCGACCAGGGGCACGTCGAGCGCGAGGGCCAGCGCCTTGGCCGCCGAGACGCCGACCAGCAGCGCACCCAGCAGGCCGGGCCGGTTGGTGACCGCGACGAGGCCGATCCCGTCGAAGCCGATGCCCGCGTCGTCCAGGGCCCGCTTCAGCACCACGTTGATCTGCTCGACGTGCCGGCGGCTCGCCACCTCGGGGACCACGCCGCCGTAGCGCGCGTGCTCCGCCATCTGCGAGGCGATCACGTTCGACCGGATGCGCCGCCCGTCGGCGACCACGGCGCAAGCGGTCTCGTCGCACGACGTCTCGATCCCCAGCACATTCATACCTGTATCTTACCGCCAGTTCCGCCGCCGCAGTGCCATCGGGGCCGCCGCCCTTCCGCCGCGCCGATATTCCGTCGCCTCAGAGTATAATCTCCTGGGCCGGGCGTAGAAAGACGCACGTGGGGACGGGCAGGCCGCTGCGGTGCCCGACGTGCACCGTCTCTTGTGCCGGCCGTTCAAGAAATGGCAACGTTGTGAGCGCGCCGCGCCCCGATCACGCGCAAGAAGACCCTCCCCGTGCGGAAACCGCCAGACCGGCCGCGGCGCGCTACGGCATCGCGATCCTTTCGGTCGCCCTGTGTCTGCTCGTCCGCCTTTTGCTGACCCCCGTGCTCGGCGACGACGCGCCGTTGCTCATCTTCGTCGTGGCCGTGACGGTGGCGGCCTGGTTCGGCGGCGTGGGACCGGGTCTGCTGGCCACCGCGTGCAGCGTTCTGGCCGGCGACTATTTCCTG
>CADCTO010000120.1 GCA_902805585.1 uncultured Armatimonadota bacterium
GCAGCACGGTCGCGTTCGTCGCACGGGCGCGGGCGATCGCCACGTCGCGGGCGTGATAGCGCGGCGCGGGGTTGTCCTGCTTGTAGGAGCCCTCGTGCTCCTCGTCGACCACGATCAGCCCGACGTCACCGAGCGGCGCGAAAACGGCGGAGCGCGCCCCGACGACGACGTCCGCCTCGCCGCGCCCGATGCGCTGCCACTCGTCGCGCCGCTCCCCCACCGACAGCGCCGAGTGCAGCACGGCCACCCGGTCGCCGATGCGCGCGCGGAAGTTGTCCACCACCTGCGCCGTGAGGGCGATCTCCGGCACGAGCACCAGGCCGGCGCGCCCGCGCCGCCGCGTTTCCGCGATCGCGCGCAGGTACACTTCGGTCTTGCCGGACGCGGTCACGCCGTACAGCAGGGCGACGTTCGCGGCGCGGCTGTCGAGCCGGCGGGTGATCTCGGTCGCGGCGGCCTGCTGCTCGCCGGTCAGCATCGGCGGCACGGCGGCCCCGGCGACGAACTTGAAGGGCCGCCGCCGCACCTCCAGCACCTCGGAGGCCAGCAGCGCCGCCGTCTCCAGACGCCTCGCGGCGTCGGCGGACGTCTCCGACAGGGCCAGCGCCTCGGCCAGCGGCAGCGGGCCGCCGCCCGCCGAGGCGAGCGTGCGCAGCAGGCGCGCCTGGCCGGGGGCCTTCTTTTCCCGGGCCGCGGCGGCCTCTTCGGCGTCGTCCCAGGGGACGCAAAGGCGCACGGCTTTCACTTTGCGCGCGCCCGCGCGTGGCGCTTCCACGCTCCACCGGTCTTCGAGCACACCGCGCTTGCGGAGAAGGGATAGGGGGGAGTCGATGCGCGCGCCGCGCCCCGCGGTGGGACCGCCCGCCGCCTGGGCCAGATCCTGCTCCGTCGCCAGGCCTCCCAGGGACGCCAGCGTCAGCACCAGGTGCCGGTGGGAAAGCGTCGTGATCTGCGGCAGGCGCGCTTCCCAATCCTCCGCCAGCGCGACGCGCCGCACCACGTGGGCCGCCTGGGCGTCCGGGATGACGCAGCGCACCGCCTGGGCCAGGTCGCACAGGTAGGAACGCGCCATCCACCGCGCCGTCGCAAGGACGGCCGGCGGCAGCGACGCGCCGTCGCGCACGACGCCTGCCTCTCCCCCCGCGGTCGAGAACGCCAGCGCGGCGGGCATGGGGTCCTCGCCGGTCCCGGGCTTGCGCGCGGGAGTGACCTTGTCGATCCGGGCGCCGTTGGGGAGACGCATCGTCGCCTCCCCCAGCGTCGAGAACGACACGACGTTGGCCGGGGCGCCCTCCTTGCCTTTGAAGTTCATGGTCGCGTCGCTGCTCAGGCGGGGAGCCCCGGCGGGCGCGGCGGCGTTCTCGCCGAGTTTGGCGTTGTAGCCGCCGTAGACCGAGAGCAGGACGAAGACCGGGGCGGAGATGGCGAACATCTTGGCCCAGTACTGGAACGCCTGGACGAAGGTGATGCCCTTCATGCCGCCGAGCGCGACGTTGAAGGTGATGACGCTGCCCACGACGACGATCCCTGCCCAGTACGGCCAGCCGAGGATCGTGCCCATGGTCACGCCCGCGCCCTTCATCTGCGGCATCGTGTAGAAGAAGCCGATGAAGAGCACGAACGTGACGGCGATGCGGCGGAACAGCGGGCTGTCGAAGCGGCCTTCGGCGAAGTCGGGGATGGTGTAGGCCCCGAAGCGGCGCAGCGGCCCGGCGATGAACAGGAGCAGGAACAGGTAGCCGACGGCGTAGCAGACGGGGTACCACAGGGCGTCGTAGCCGTTCTTCATCAGGATGCCGGCGACGCCCATGAACGAGGCGGCCGACAGGTACTCGCCCGAGATGGCCGAGGCGTTCCAGAAGACGCTGACCGAGCGGCCCGCGACGAAGAAGTCCGAGGCCGTGCGCGACATGCGCGTGGCGTAGATGCCGAGCCCGATGGTCGCGACCGTGATCAGGATGACGAAGGCGATGGGGATCCAGGAGACGCCGTTCATCGCGCGGCCCCCTCGTCGGTCGCGATGAAGGCGGGCTTCACCTCGCCCACGCCCCGCGGCTCCAGCGGCTCGCCGGCCTCCACACCGAGCACCGCCCGCCAGTCGGCGCACTCGGCCTCGATGCGGTCGGACTCGCGGATGAAGTAGCCGGACAAAAGCCACGTGATCGGGTAGAACAGCACGCCCAGGAACAGCCAGGAAAGGGTGAAGCCGCCGACGTTCCGGTTGGCCAGGTCAGGCAGGAAGTAGTTAAACAGCGGCAGTCCGAGGATCAGCAGGATGAAGATCGAAGCGACGCGCAGGCTGAGCCGCGCCTGCCGCCGCATCACGGTATGGGCGAGCCGTTCGTGCTCCGCGGGCGGGAGCGCGTGGATGTCGTGGAGAGCGCCAGGCATAAAAGACCTCGATGTTCGGGGGTGCTGCAGGGCAGTTCGGCGCGCGTGCAGGGAAAACCTTCACCCGGCCACCCATCCCCCCTGCCCCCTTCCCTGACGAGCCCTTCGGGAGGGAAGGGGGAGCCAGCGGCGGAAGCAAGGCGAGTGACACCGGGGGCTCTTTCAGCCACACTCAAGTTCGCTCTGCCCCGCCGTGGCTCGCTCCGCCCCCGAGCTGCCCGTCTCCCCCGCTCCCCGCGCGCAGCATCGTGCGCTCACGGGTATCGGCTCCCCCTTCCCTCCCGAAGGGCTCGTCAGGGAAGGGGGCAGGGGGGATAGGTCGTAAACCGCGCGAACAAGAACGCCTGCGCCTGCGGGATTTCGGCGGCGAGGCGGCCCTCGGAAAGCGACAGGCTCCCCTGCCCTGCAAGCACCAGGGCGGTGTACGAGACGTCCGGGGGGAGCGGCAGTTCGGCCGACCAGTGCGTGCGGTCGTTGCGCTCGCGGAACAGGAGGACGTAGCCGCTGCGGCGGTCGGGGGCGAGGGAGACGAACCCGGTCCAGGCGGTCCCGTCGGGCGCGTCGCCGATGGGGAAGAGGTGACCGGAGAAGAGGGCCTGGCGGTGGGCCTTCCAGACCTGCACGAGCGGGGCGGCCTGCTCGAAGTACGCGGCCGGCAGGTTGGAGACCTCGAACCAGCCGAGGGGGCTGGCGAACATCACGGTCGCGAACAGGTAAGCGGGGCTGTAGCGGGACGGGGCGAGCGGGTCGTCGGCATACTTATCGGCGTTGCGCGCGCTGTTCAGGAACTCCATGCGCAGCCGCAGGGGGTCGATGTGGTGGGCGAGCTTCCACAGGTTCCGCAGCGTCTGGTGGGGCCAGTAGCCGTGCCAGTCCGTGTAGCGGTTCTCGACGAATACCTGCCCGGCGTGCATCAGCCCGAAGTAGGCGGGGCGCGTCTCCGCGGTGACGTCGCTGTCGAAAGCGACCGCGCCGCCCGAATCAGTCAGAACAGCCTCGTAGAAGCGGCGCAGGTTGTCTTCGCTCATTCTGCCGCGCAGTTTGACCGCGTCGATCTTGAAATGGCGAACGCCCAGCGTGCGGTGGAGCGCGAGCAGAGTGTCGGCGTCCTCCTGCCACTGGGCGAAGTCGTCGGTGGAGTCGGGGGCGAACCAGAGGCCGATCTCCAGTCCGCGGGCGCGGGCGGCTTCGACCAGGGGCGCGAGCCCGCGGGGGAACCGGTCGGGGTGCGGCTCCCAGAAACGCGCGTCGACGTTTCGGAACCCGTTCCAGACGCCGCCGGATTCGACCGAGTTGGCCGTGCGGCCCCGCTGCCACCCGTCGTCGATCTGCACCACGTCCACGCCGAGCCGCGCGCCCGCCTCGATTTCTTCGCGCAGGAAAGGCTCGTTGATGCGCCCGTCGCGCGAACGGTCGCCCCAGGTGTTGCTGAGGAAACGGCCGTCGCGGGCGGGGTCGTAGGCGCGCAGCTGGCGCTGGTAGGTTTGCAGCGCCTCGATGCGCCCCCAGCGCCCGCCGCGGTAGGCAATCAGCGCGAACGGGTCGCCCTCGCCGTCGCCGGGTCCGGTCCCGTGGCCGACGAAGCGGACGCCACGGTCGCGCGGCCGTACGAGCAGGTCGTGCGGCGGGGGGTGGCTGCGCGCGTGGGGCAGCGGGGCGTGCTTGACCAGGATCAGCCCGTCCCCCGTGAGCGTGTCTTCGAGGACGAACAGGTTGCCGGACAGGGCGAGCGGTCCTTCGTTGGGGTGCAGAAGCCACTCGTCCTCGAAGACCAGCTCGTTGTGCCGGTCGGTCCGGTCTCGCAGGGTGACCCGGGTCAGCCGCAGGTGCCGCGGCGACAGGTCCAGGTTTTCCAGGAGGTCCCACCCATCCGGCTCCCCGGCCGGCTGCCGTTCCGTGCCGCCCTCGCTGCCGGTCGGGCCGGCGCTTTCGGACGGGGGAAGCTTTCTTGCCGGCTCCACCGGGCCACTTTCCGCCCCGGCCCGCCGTTCCGCCCGCAACCGCGCGACCACGCCGCGGGCTTCCGGAAAGATCTGGAAGCGGTAGGTCAGCGTCAGGGTCGCGCCGGACGCGGTCAGCACGGCCACCAGAGACGGTGCTTCCGCGGCGCCCGCCCTGCCGCCGCTTCCGGAGAGGTGGACCGCGCGCGCCTCGTCGGGCACGGGCGAAGTGGGAGACGGTGAAGGGGCGGATGCGGGCCGCGCCAGCCACTCACGCCCGGCGGCAAGGTCGCGGAAGGAGGTCGGGTACAGCAGGCCGTTGTCGATGCGCCACCGGCGCTCGACATGGGCGTTGCCGATGACAAAGGTGCCTTCGTTGATGGAAGCGTGGCAGGGGCCGAAACTCAGGCGGCCGGTTTGGGGCATGGCGCGGGCGGTGCTCCGTTCGGGAACGGTCCCGCACGGTTTCGCCGCACCGCCCGCGAAGTCCTCCCCGCCCGGCCCCGGTGCGGCGTCATTCGATGCCGGCGCGTCGCCACACCCTATCCGCCCCGATCCGCCCGCGCTCTACATCAGCGATGCCAGAGCGGAACCGGCGTGCAATTCGGCGGCGCAGGCGCCGGCGATGCGCCGCAGCGCGTCGGGCTTGATCTCCAGCACGGCGACGGCGACCTCGTTGACCGGGAGCGCGTCGTCGTCCGGACCCGGGCTGGAAGCCTGCGACGTGTCGCCGAACAGGTTCGCCATGTCGTTGGCGAGCGTCACGACGGCGCACGTCTTCGGGTCCGCCGCGGCCTGGCCGGGCTTGTGGTGGAACCCAATGGCCTCGACCAGGACGGCAGGCAGATTCCAGTGCATCGCGAGGGCCGCCCCCACCTCCGCGTGTGTGAAGGGCAGGAACTCCGCCTCCACCTCGTGGAAGGGCGCGCGCTTCTCGCGCGCCGTGTTCAGGGCCAGGTGGAACGGGCGGGACAGGTGCTGGTGCATCAGCATCTTGCCGATGTCGTGGAGCAGGGCGGCCGTGAACACCTCTTCGGAGATCCCGGCGTTGGGGATCGCGCCCGCGATCAGCTTGCCGCACAGGCCGGCGTTCAACGAATGCTTCCACAGGTCGCGGCGTGCCAGCGACTGCTCGTCGGACTTGCCCAGGAACAGGTTGAACGACGTGACGGTCATCGCCAGGTTGCGCACGGACTTGAAACCGAGGAAGACCACGGCCTCGCGGATCGAGGAGATGCGGCGCGGCAGGCCGTAGTAGGACGAGTTGGCCAGCGTCAGGATGCGGGCGGTCAGCGCCTGGTCACTGCCGATGATGCGCTCGATCCCGTTCGCCGAGGCGTTGGGGTTGCCGGTCAGGTGGATGACCTGCATGACCACCTGCGGCAGCGCGGCCAGGTCGCCCGCTCTGGCGACCAGCTCCGCGACGGTAGCCGGGTCGCGTTCCTGCGTCTGCACGCCGCCCGCGCTCTTGCTCGCTCCCGCGCTCGCGGCCTGCTGGGCGGAGAGCCGCGCCCGTCGCTCGGCAAGCGATTCCGACGCAGAAGGCGGCGTGCTGGTGGTGGTGGTCACTTCCTGAATGGGGATAGCCATCGAATCACTCACTTTCACGGGAAAGGCGCGCACGCGGCGCTCGAAACGCTCCGGCGGTTGCCCGGAGCACCCGGGGCGGGCGTGGCTCGCCCTCGTGCGGGTCTTCCCCATTATCGGTCCGATGGAAGAATCCTTGGAGGAAAATATGCGGTCAGCAGGGGGGCGGGCGCGGCGGCCTACTTCGCCTTGAGGACGAGCAGCGCGATGTCGTCGCTGAGGTTGCCGGACGTGAAATCGACCACGGCGGCGTAGATAGCGGCGGCGATGTCCTGGGCGCTGCCGCCGGCGTTCTTCTCGATGACCGACTGGAGGGCCTTGGCCTGGAACATGGCTTTGCGCTTGCGCGCCTCGATCACGCCGTCGGTGTAGAAGACCAGCACGTCGCCCGGCTCGACGGCCACCGATTCGCTCGGGTAGGTTTCGCCCGGCCGGAAGCCGGCGATCATGCCCCCCTGCGGCCCGACCGGACGGCAGCGCCCGTCCGCGCGGCGCCAAAGGAGGACGGGCGGATGCGCCGCGTTCGCGATGGTGACGCGCCGGGACGCCGGGTCGAACAGCGCGTAGCACAGGGTGAGGAAGGTCGAGTCGTCGGTCTGCGGGACGAGCGCGTCGTTGATGCGGGCCACGACGCGCGCCGGGTCCGGGTCTTCGAGCGCGTACGCCCGGATCGTGTACTTGGCGAGGACCGCGATGGTCGCGGCGGCGGCCCCCTTGCCGCAGACGTCGGCGATCACGGCGGCGATCCGCCCCTCCGAAACCGGGAAAAGGTCGTAGGTGTCGCCGCCCACCGAGGACATCTCGTTGGCCGGGGCGTAGATGCGCCCGATCTGGAAGCTGTCCACGGTGTCGGGCAACTCGGGCAGGAACGCGCGCTGGAGCGTCTGGGCGACGTTGTGCTCCTGGGCATAGAGGCGGGCGTTCTCGATGGCGACCGCGGCCTGGAGGGCGAACGACGAGAGGAGCTGGATCTCCTCGCGCCCGAAGCGGCCCGGCTCGCGGGCGTACTGCTCCAAAACGCCGACCGGGCGGCCGCCGGCGACGATGGGCACGCACACGACGGAGCGGGTCTCGTGCGACACGTCCGTGCCCTCCCCGCTCAGGTGGAGCGCCGGGAAGGCGATGTTGGGGTAGCGGCGCGTGTCCGGGACCGCGATCACCCGCCGCTCGGCGAACGCCCGCTCGGCCAGCGGAGAGAGCGGCATGCGGCGGAAGCGCTTGACGGCAGGACGGTACAGCCCGCGCGAGCCGGACAGGATCATGCCGCCGCCCTCCCGCTCGTCGGCCAGCATGAAAACCGCGCCGCCTTCGGCGCGCGTCATCTCGACCGCAAGCTGGACGATGAGCTGCAGGATCTCGGTCCGGTCGAGCGACGATGCCAGCGCGGTCCCCACCCGCTGGAACGAGGCCCGCACCTCGCCCGCCTGCGTGCGGCTGTCGCGGTACAGACGCGCGTTCGTGATGGCGACCGCGCCCTGGGCGGCCAGCAGCGACAGAACGTGAAACTGGTCATCCGTGAAACAATGGGGGTCGCGGCAGTACAGGTTCAGCGCGCCGACCGGCTTCCCGCCGAAAAGCATCGGCGCGCAAGCGACCGACGAGATGCCTTCCTGGGTGGCGGCGGCGGCGGCACCGAATTCGGGCGACTTGCGCACGTCCCAGGCCGCGAAGATGCGGCCCTCGGCCAGCGCTCGCCCCGCGACGCTCTGCTCCAGCGGCTGCCGCTGCGATTCGACGTAGGCTGCGGTAAGGCCCCTGGAGGCACGGACGCGGACCTCGCCCTTTTCGTCGACGAGCATGACGGAGGCGGCGGGCACCTGAAGCAGGTCGGCCGCTTTGTCGACCAGAAGCTGGAGCACTTTGTCCAGTTCCAGCGTCGCGTTGATGGCGCCGGCCACGCCCACGAGGGCTTCCAGGAAATGGAGGCGGTCGGTGGGGGCTGCCGCGCGGGCGACGGCGGGCGAGGACGCGGGCGAGACCGCGGCTCGGGCTGCGGGGGACGGCGGCAGGACCTTGGCCGGTTCACCTGCGACCGCTCGCTCCCCCCGCTGACGCTCCGTCGCGTCAGAGGTGGATGGCGCACGTGTCACGATGCGGCCTCCTTTCCTCTGACAGTATACCGCGGTTCTCGACCGGCTCAATCGTTGCCGATGAAAAACGGCGCCGGAAACATAAACACAAATCTACCTGTTCCCGCCGCCATCCGCGGCACCACCGGCACGCCTACTCGGCGCCCACCAGCGCGGCGACGTGTTCCCACCGCTCGATCGGGAACGGTATCTGCCACGCGAACGGGCGGCCCTTCCGGTCCACGTAGATGGCCATCGCGCGGTCGAGCGCGGACACGCCCACCGCGCCCGCCGCACGCGCCTGCCTGCCCCCCCGCACCGGCGGAGGCGGCGGTGCGCTCCCCGCCGCGGCCATCACCCGCTCCGCCGCCTCCCGCCCCTCCACGTACGCGATCCCACGCCGCGCCCCGTCCTTCCACACCGTGCTCGCCATGTCTCGTCCCTTCGCCGCTAGATCCTTGACTTCTTGCCCAACACGCTCTCGACGTCCTGACGCGCGAACGTCATCCACACGCGGACGCCCTGCCAGCCCGCGGGGTGCCGGTCCGCGGATTCACCCTCGATGCGCTGCTCGGGCGCCCCCTCCGTCCACCGCAAATGCGCCAGTTCCGCGGCGACCTCGGCCTCGCAGGCGCACACTTCAGGGGTCTCGACCTCCTCGGCGACGCACAGCTGGAAGCGGGCGTGGTGCGGGGACAGCTTGCTCGAAACGAGCGGCGCCATCTTCTGCGCCTGGAGGACGCGCTTCCACTGCTTCATGAACTTCTGCCCGTAGCGGCGGGTCGTGCCGCCCGGCACCTCGACATCCCAGCGGAACTCGTACGTGGGGTTGGTTTCCATAAGCGTTTCACGGCCCCGGAGTGGATAAAGGAGGCGGGGCCTACAGCCAGAGTATAACAAACAAGTGTTCATAAGTCAAGCAAAAGTTTGCGGCACGGTAAAACGTACACTGGCGCGGAGACGGCCGTCACGGAAAGGCGAAAAAGAACCCGTTACGGGGTGCGGACGACCGGGTTGGAGAGGACACCCAGGCCCTCGACGGCGACCTCCACCCGGTCGCCGGGGCTCAACGCCCCGACGCCGGAAGGCGTGCCGGTCGCGATCACGTCGCCCGGTTCGAGGGCGAAGAAGCGGGACAAAAAGGCGATCAGAGCCGGGATACCGTAGATCATGGAGGCCGTCGTATCGTCCTGCCGGACTTCGCCGTTCACGGAAAGGCGGATGCGGAGCGCGTGCGGGTCGGGTACCGCGTCGGCCGTCACGAGGCAGGGCCCCATCGGGCCGAACGTGTCCATGGATTTCGAGCGGAACCACGGATGCTTGCGGGCCTGGTCGGCGCGCTGCATCTCGCGCGCCGTCACGTCGTTGAAGATCGTATAACCGGCGACCAGTTCCATGGCGTCCGCCTCGGAGACGTGCTTGCCGCCGCGCCCGAGGACCACGAGCAGTTCGCCCTCGTAATCCACCCGCCCCACCCATTCCGGGATCTCTATGGCCGCCTCCGGCCCGATCACCGACGTGGACGCCTTCAAAAAGACGATGGGCTCTTCGTGGACCTCGGCCCCGGATTCGCGGGCGTGTTCCGCGTAGTTGCGCCCGATGGCGAGGATGCGGTTCGGCCGCGGCAGCGGCGCCATAAGGCGTGCATCGTCCGGGAGCGCGCAGGCATCCAGCAGGCCGCGCCGCGCCAGGGTCGCCCCGGCCTCTTCCACCCGCGCACCCAGCGCCGGGTCTAGCGCCGCCTCCAACACCGTGCCCGGTGGCTCGATGGCCGGGCTCCCGCCGCCGCTCTCGCCCCACGCCCGCAACATCCGGCGCAGATCGTGCCGTCGTCCGTCATCGCCGAGCACGCCGACCGTCCGCGTTCCACCTGCCGCCTCAAACAGCGCGAGCCGCATGCGGACACACCTCGTTCCCTTGTTCACGCGTGGGAATGCCGCGGGCCCCGACATCCCGACGGAAGCGGGGCGGGGACATCCCGTCCGCGCCCCGCAGTTGCTCCACCGACCCGAGAGGAGGCGGCGCTAACCGCCGTCCGTAGCCGTTCCGGTCTCGCCCGTACCCTCGGGGGCGGGCGTGGTTTCCGTGGCGGGCGCGTCGTCCGTCGACGTAGCCGGCGCGGAGCCTTCGGGCTGAACGATCACCGTCGTGTTCGGCCGCTGGGCCGGCGGCGCGGGCACGGGCACCGGCACGGGCACTTCGCGCTCGACGACGACCGGCGGGGTGGCGACGATCACGGCGACGGCGAACCTGGTCGCGGGCGGCCCCTACACCGTCACCGCGACGAGCAACGGTCGCAGCGTCACCTTTGCCCTGACGAACACCGTGAACGCGACGACGCTCAACACGGTGATCGGCACGCTCGTCACCGACCCGAAGGTGGCGGCGTCGCTGAAGGACCTGGCGAACCAGATCGCCGCGGCGCCGAACGCGGGGGCCAAGGCGAACAAGCTGAACGCCTTCATCAAGGCGGTGAACGCGCAGACGGGCAGGAGCATCACGCCGGCGAACGCGGCGATCCCCC
>CADCTO010000121.1 GCA_902805585.1 uncultured Armatimonadota bacterium
TTCCGAGTCTCGCGACCGGCAGATGGCGGATTACACCGGAACTCCCCCTCCCTTCCGAGGGGAGGGGGCAGGGGGGAGGGGTGACCGTCAGCCAGACCGCCGCCCGGCGGTTCCTCATCCACAAGTTCGGGCTCTGGCGGCCGCAGGCGTTGCCGGACGTGCCGAGCGCGCTCGACCTGCTGGAGTTCGTGCAGATGGACTCCATCAACGTGTGCGGGCGCATCCACGACCTGATCCTGTGGGCGCGGGTGCCCGACTACCGGCCGGCCCTGCTCGACGCCGTGCTGTACGGCGAGCCGCGCGCGGCGTTCGAGTACTACTTCCCCAACCTGTGCGCGTTGCCGATGCGCGACTACCCCTATTTCGTGCGGGCGATGCGGGCGCGGGCGGCGACGCCGGGCCGGTGGCACGGCCTGCTGCCGGACGAGATCCCCATCGCCGAGCGGCTTCTGGCGCGCATGGAGGCCGAAGGGCCGCTGCGGACGCGGCGGACCGGGAGCGAGGACGGGCACACGACCTCGGGCTGGGGCACGCGCGCGACGGTCGCCTCGCAGGTGCTCGACAAGCTCTGGATGCACGGGCGCGTCGGCATCGCGCGGCGCGAGAACTTCGAGCGCTGGTTCGACCGGTCGGAACGCCTCCTGCCGGACGACGTCTGGGCGCTGCACGCCGAAGGCGCGGACCGCCTGCCCGGCGAGGACGAGGAGCGGCGCTACAAGTGTCGCAAGCGGCTGCGGGCTCGCCGCCTGTTCCGCCCGAACAAGAACGATCTGGCCGTGCTGGGCGCGGACGCGTTCGCACCGGTCGCCGTGGAGGGGGGCGGCGCGCGCCCCTGGTACGTGCTTCGGGAAGACCTGACCGCGCTCACCGCAGCCGAAGACTTGGCGGTTTCGGGCGACGTGAGTTTGCTGGCCCCGCTCGACCCGCTGGTCTACGACCGGGAACGGACCCGCGCCGTCTTCGGGTTCGACTACACCTGGGAGGTGTACACGCCGGCCGCCAAACGGCGCTGGGGCTACTACGTGCTCCCGATCCTGTGGGGGGACCGCCTGGCGGGGCGCCTGGACCCCAAGATTGACCGCAAGACGAAGACGCTGCACCTGCACTCGCTCCGACTGGAGCCGGGCGTTGACGCGGAAGGCATAGCCCCTCCGCTCGCCGCCCGGCTTACGGATTACGCGGCGTTTCTGGGCGCGGAGCGGGTCGTCCTGCGCACGCCGGAGCCGGAAGCGCTGCGCCCCGCGCTCGCGGGATGCCTCCCCCTGCTGGAGAACGTCTGAAAGGGACTGCACCATGCAAATCGAGCCGACCAGCAAGCTGGTGATGATCGGAGATTCGGTGACGGACTGTGGGCGGGCGCAGCCGGTCGGCGAAGGGCTCTTCGACGCGCTGGGCAGGGGCTATGTCGCGAATGTAGACTCGCTGCTGGGCGCCGTGTATCCGGGGCACGGGATCAGAATCGTCAATCAGGGCACGTCGGGGAACACCGTGCGCGACCTGAAGGCCCGCTGGCAGCGCGACGTGCTCGACCTGAAGCCGGACTGGGTTTCGGTGATGATCGGGATCAACGACGTGTGGCGCCAGTTCGACTCGCCCCGCCAGAAAGAGCTGCACGTGCCCCTCGACGAATACGAGCGGACGCTGGACGGACTGGTCCAGGCGACGCTCCCGGCGGTTCATCGCATGGTGTTGATGACCCCCTTCTACATCGAGCCCAACCGCGATGACGCGATGCGGGCACAGATGGACCGGTACGGCGGGGCGGTGCGCCGGCTGGCCGAGAGGCATGGCACGCTTCTGGTCGACACGCAGGCCGCGTTCGACGAAGTCCTGAAAAGCTGCTACCCTGCCGCGCTCGCCTGGGACCGGGTGCATCCCAATCAGACCGGCCATATGGTCCTCGCCCGCGCATTCCTCCAGGCCGTCGGGTTCGCCTGGTGACGCAGGCCACGCGGTTCGTCGCGCCGGCGCGGGCAGACCCGAACCCTTTTTGCCAGCCCGGTTGCTTTGATCGCCTACACATCGGGTAGAACGCGTTCCACGGCTCAATGTGGGTACATTCCCGGCATGAGCAGCGAGCCGATAACCCGGACACCGGATGGGCGCTACGTGGTGATCGACGGGCGCCGCTGGCGGGCGACAAACCCGAACCTGCCCGAGGATATCCGTCGGACGCTGGTAGCGGACCTGATGAAGGCGCGCCGTGACGTGGGAGCCGCCAAACGGAAGGGCGACGAAACGGCCGAGAAGGAGGCGCGGGAACGCGTCCATGCCGCCAAGGTCGGCCTGGGCGAACGCGGCCCCAAATGGTGGGAAGAGGGAGGGACGGGGGATAAGGGATAAGGGATGAGCGGGGAACGTTTTCTCGTCCCTTATCCCTTATCCCCCGTCCCTCCCAAGACTCCGTACGTGACCTTGCCGCTTTTGGAGTCGAACCGCTCGGTGATGCCCAGATCCGCGAGCAGGGGCGACCAGCGCATAGCTTTGACGACG
>CADCTO010000122.1 GCA_902805585.1 uncultured Armatimonadota bacterium
TTCCCGGAAGTACGCTTCAACGAGAGCACGACGACCTTTAAGCAGACCTGTTATGAAGTCGATTTCGTGTTTCACCACAAAGAGGGGCGCTACGGCAGGCCGTTCGGCAACCCGCTGATCAACTGGCTGCGCGAGCTGGACATCCTGGGCCAGCTCTGCCACGACAAGCGGGTGCCGGACTGGGTGTTCGAGGCAGGGGCGGCGGGGGCGCGGGAGTTTCTTGCCGGCTACCTGGCGACGGATGGTTGTGTCAAAGTGCGGCCGAGTGGCAAATACGATGTCCACTTCGATACCGTGAGCCACGGCCTGGCGCGGGACGTGCAACATCTGCTTCTTCGGCTCGGCGTGGTGGCTACGGTGCAAAGCCCCCAGCGCAAAGACGGCATCCATCGTCCCATCTACCGCCTGAGCGTAAACCCCCAGGACGAGAACCTGCGCCGCTTCGCACGCGCGGTCCGGCCGGTCGGGCGGAAAGGGGTTTTGCTACAGGCACTGCTGGGCTCGCCGCCGCGTGTCGCAACGAACCCGGGAATCTTTCGCCTGCCGCCACACGTGTCCGGGATGCTGTTCGACAAAACCAAGCATTTCCGGCAACAGGGACGTAGGCTCCCCGCGGGAGCGGCACGCCAGTACTGGAAGCCTCAGGGTAAGCGGCCCCGGCGTGACATCTGTTTGAAATGGGCGCGTAGCCTATCCGATGACGAACTGAGGGTATGGGCGGAGTCCGATCTGCTCTGGGAACGCGTGCGTTCCGTCGAGCCGGCCGGGGAACAGGAGACGTGGGATATCTGCGTCCCGGCCACCGGCAACTTCATCGCGGAGGGCATCGTCGTCCACAACAGTGGCGCCATCGAGGCGGAGGCGGACGTCGTCAGTTTCATCTATCGGCCCGCCTATTACGAGCGCAAGGAGGCGGTCTCGCAGGAGGCGCAGGAGCAGGCCGAGGAGGCGCGGCGGCCGGGCGAGTACGAGGGCGAGGAGGCCGAGATCATCATCGCCAAGCAGCGCAACGGGCCGACGGGAACCGTGAAACTCGCCTTCCTGCCGAAGTTCGCGCGCTTCGACAACCTCGCGGCGGACCGTCAGGAGGACTCCGGGTTTTGAAGATCCTTGTGGTAGGCGGAGGCGGGCGCGAACACGCGCTGTGCTGGAAGCTGGCGCAAAGCCCCAAGGTCCGCAAGATCTACTGCGCGCCCGGCAACGCCGGCACGGCCCAGATCGCCGAGAACGTTCCGCTCGCCATCGACGACATCGACGGGCTGCTCCAGTTCGCCGAGCACCAGGCGGTGGACCTGACCGTCGTCGGGCCGGAGCGGCCGCTGATCGCCGGGCTGGTGGACGCGTTCGAGGCCAAGGGCCTGCGCGTCTTCGGGCCGTCGCGGGAGCCCGCCCTCATCGAAGGCTCCAAGGCGTATTCCAAGGAGCTGATGCGCGACGCCGGCATCCCGACCGCGGCGTTCGCGGTCTTCGACGACCTCGGGGCGGCGCGCGATTTCGCCCGGTCCCAGGCCTACCCGCTCGTCATCAAGGCGGACGGCGAGGCGGCGGGCGACGGCGTCGTCGTCGCCCGCGACTTCGAGGAGGCGCGCATCGCGCTGCACGCGATGATGGAGCAGCGCGTCTTCGGCGCCTCCGGCGACCGCGTCGTCATCGAAGAGTGCCTGGTCGGCGAGGAGGCCAGCGTCATGGCCTTTTGCGACGGCGAGACGGTCGTCCCGATGGTGGCGATCCAGGATCACAAGCGCGTCTTCGATGATGACCAGGGGCCGAACACGGGCGGCATGGGCGCGTACGCTCCCGTGCCTTCGATGACGCGGGGCATCTCCGATCAGGTGGCGCAGACCATCCTTCAGCCCGCGGTGGAGGCGATCCGGCGGACGGGCATCCCGTACCGCGGCGTCCTCTACGCCGGCGTGATGCTGACCGCGGACGGGCCGAAGTGCCTGGAATTCAACTGCCGCTTCGGCGACCCGGAGACCCAGGTCGCGCTGCCGCTTCTGGAGACGGATCTCGCCGACGTCCTGAACGCGGTCGTGGATGTCGAACTGGACAAGGCTCCCGTGACGTTCGCACACCGGTCTGCCGTCTGCGTCGTCATGGCGTCCGGCGGCTACCCCGGACCATTCGAGATCGGCAAACCGATCCACGGCCTGGACGCGGCGAGCAAGATGGACGCCGTGGCCGTGTTCCACGCGGGAACGGCGACGCGGGAGGACGGCCAGCCCGTGACCAGCGGCGGGCGCGTGCTGGGCGTCACGGCGACCGGCGAGACGTTCGTCGAGGCGCGCGAGCGGTGTTACGCGGCCGTCCACCGCATCCAGTTCGAGGGTGCCCAGTTCCGCACCGACATCGGCAAGCGGGCGATCCAGGCCCCGTAAGGAGACCGGCCGATGTCACTGAAAGCCCTGTCCCCGCTCGACGGCCGCTACGAGGCGCAGACGTCGGACCTGGCGCCGTACTTTTCCGAGTGGGCGTTGATCCGGTTCCGCGTCCTGGTCGAAACGGAATGGCTGCTCGCCCAGGGGGAAGAAGGCTGTCTCACCAGCGTCCGCGGCTTCACGCGTGACGAGGCGGACCATATCCGCCGCATCGCGTCCACGTTCGACGACGGCGCGGCGGCCCGCGTCAAAGAGATCGAGCGCACCACGAACCACGACGTCAAGGCGGTCGAGTATTTCGTGAAGGAACGGCTCGACCAGACGCCGTCGCTGCGGGACGTGCGCGAGTGGGTGCACTTCGGCTGCACGTCGGAAGACATCAACAACCTCGCCCACGCCCTGATGCTCAAAGGCGGTGTCGAGAACGTCTGGCTGCCGCAGGCCGGGAAGCTGGTCGACGCGGTGCGCGCCCTTGCCGAGGAACACGGCACCGTCCCCATGCTCTCGCACACGCACGGCCAGCCCGCCTCGCCCACGACCGTCGGCAAGGAACTGGCCGTCTTCGTGTATCGCTGGGAGCGCGCGCTGCGGCAGGTCCGCGCGCAGGAGTATCTGGGCAAGTTCAACGGCGCGGTCGGCAACTTCAACGCGCACGCGGCGGCCTACCCGGACGCCCCCTGGGAGGAGATCGCCCGGCGGTTCGTGACGCGCCTGGGTCTGGTGTACAACCCGCTCACGACGCAGATCGAGCCGCACGACTACCTGGCCGAGTGCTTCCACGCCCTGATCCGATTCAACAACGTCACGCTCGACTTCGACCGCGACGTCTGGGCCTATATTTCGGCGGGGTATTTCAAGCAGCGCCCCGTCGCCGGCGAGGTGGGTTCTTCGACCATGCCGCACAAGGTGAACCCCATCGACTTCGAGAATTCCGAGGCGAACCTCGGGCTGAGCAACGCGGTCCTGGAGCACCTGGCGAACAAGCTGCCCGTGTCGCGCCTCCAGCGCGATCTGAGCGACTCGTCGGCGCTGCGCAGCATGGGCGGGGGCGTCGCCCACTCGCTCCTCGCGCTGAAGTCGAGCGTGCGCGGTCTGGGCAAGCTGTCGGTCGATACGGACGCGCTCCAGCGCGACCTCGACGCCAACTGGGAAGTGCTCGGGGAGGCCGTCCAGACCGTGATGCGCAAGGCGGGCCACGACAACCCGTACGAGCAGCTCAAGGAATTCACGCGCGGCGCCCGGATCACGCCCGACGCCCTGCGCGCCTTTATCGCCGACCTTGACCTCGAAACAGGCGACAAGCAGCGCCTGCTCGCGATGACGCCCGCCACGTACGTCGGCCTGGCAGCGCGGCTCGTGAAGCACGTCCGCCCCGACTGAACCCATGGCAGCGTTTCGTCAGTCCGC
This sequence comes from uncultured Armatimonadota bacterium, assembly GCA_902805585.1. Taxonomy (GTDB): domain Bacteria; phylum Armatimonadota; class Armatimonadia; order Armatimonadales; family Armatimonadaceae; genus CADCTO01. The sequence goes on from CADCTO010000122.1 coordinate 3,786, forward strand.
GGGCCTGATCGCTGCGGTCCTGGTGGCAGCCTTCGGCGGCCTCCTCGCCTTCAGTACGCCGGTCCTCGGAGCCGCACTCCTGGTGGTCGGCATCGTCGCGGTCCTGTGGCAGGGCCGGCAGCTCCTCGACGCGCGCCGCGACCGCTACGACCTGTCCCGGCTGTGGGAACGGGAACCGGAGCCGCCGGACGAGCCCGACGAGAGCGACCTCGAGGACGACGGCACGCTGTACTGCCACGCCTGCGGGCACGCCGTCCCGCGTCAGTTCCACCGCTGCCCGGAATGCAACCGCCCGCTGACGTAGGGCCCGAGATAGCGGTCAGCCCTTCACGGTGGTCGGACATGGACCGTGAACGGGCGCGTAGCGAGCACCGACGCCACAGGATCGCGCAGGATCCGGCATGGGAAGAGAAGATACGGGCGTTGCCGCGGTGGCGGCAACAGCCCTAACGGAATAAGACGGCAGGAAACGGGGTCAGGGGGCGGGCTCTTCCAGGCCGCGGAACAGGTGGCCGATCCGGTCGGCATCGTGGGAGGCGATCAGGGCGTAGGAAAGGTCGAAGGCCACCGCCCAGAGCATCTTGACGGCCTCCTCGGGCGGCAGCTCCAGGACGTGGGCGAAGAAGGTGCGCATCACCTCTTCATAGGACTTCGCGGACTCGTTCAACTCGATCCGGTGGCCCATCGGGCGCCGGAGGTGGACATCCTCCTGCAGACGGTCCAGGAAGTCACGGACGGTGGCGGGGGACGCGCGGTGGAGGTCTTCGCCAAACTCCTGCCGAACCATGGCCCTGAATTCGTCCAGCCCCATTGTCTTTGCGCCCCCGGCCGCCGCGGCGCGGCGGCCCTCTCCCTAAGATACGACAGTCCGTACGGCGAAGGTCAGTGCTCCGCCCCGCCCCCGTTCAGCCGTCGTCCCGCGCTCCGGACAGCAGCGCGTCCACTTCCGCCTGTGTGGGCATCGCGGCCGTGGCGCCACGACGCGCCGTCGTGATCGCCCCCGCCGCGTTGGCCGCGCGGACCGCCGCGCGCAGGTCTTCGCGCGGCACGTCGTCCAGCGTCGCGGGCCCTTCGGTATGCCGCGCGAGGTAAAGGAGCAGCGAACCCAGAAAGGCGTCACCCGCGCCGGTCGTGTCCACGCTTTCGGCGGGAAACCCGCGCACCATGATCTGCTCCCGCCGCGTACAGGCGACACTGCCGCCCGCGCCGTAGGTGACCGCCACCAGGCGGATGTTGGCGAACTCGCCCAGCAGGCGCTCGACCGCCTCGTCGTCCGAGACGGGGTACAGGAAGTGCAGTTCGTCTTCCGCGAGTTTGACCAGATGGGCGCGGGCGAGCGCCAGGCGCATCTGCGCGCGCGCCTCTTCCTCCGACGGCCAGAGCGACAGGCGCAGGTTCGGATCGAGCGAAAGCAGCGCCCCGTTCGCCGCCGCGATGTCGGCCGCGTGAAAGGTGGCCGAGCGCGCCGGCTCCCCGATAAGGGACAGGGTGCCGAAGTGGAAGACCCGCGTCTGGCCGACGTAACTCCGGTCCAGCTCTTCCGAGCGCAGGTTCAGGTCCGTCACCGGGTCGAAGTAGAACTCGAACTCCCGCTCGCCGGACGTCTGGGTCGAGACGAACGCCAAACCGGTCCGCACCCGCGGGTCGAGCACGAACCGGCTGGTATCCACTCCCATCCGGGTGAAGCCGCGCTTCAGGAAGCGGCCGAATGCGTCTTCACCGGCCTTGCCGACGAAACCCGCCGCGCCCCCGAGCCGTGCGACGGCGACGGCGACGTTGGCGGGCGCACCGGCCGGCACCTTCTCAAAGGCAGCCGCGTCCTCCAGCGACCCCGGGGCGAGCGCCGGGAGGTCGACCAGCGCCTCGCCGAAGGTGATGACATCGAGCACCGGGCCGCCTCCTGGAAGCCTACTTGAACGTCGTCTTCGCCAGTTCCAGGAGTGCCGGGGGCACGGTCTTCAGCGTCGCCGTCGCGGCCACGATGTCGGTGCCGACCACTTCGGTGCCCTTGAGCGCCGCCATCTTGCCGAACTCCTTGTCTCGCACCAGTTCGGCGGCCTTCACGCCGACGCGCAGCCCCAGCACGCGGTCGAACAGCGTCGGCGACCCGCCCCGGTGGACGTGCCCGACCACGGCGGAGCGCGTCTCCCAGCCGGTCTTCTCCTCGATCACGCTCGCAAGGTACTCGCCGACGTTGCGGTCGCCGAGCTGCACGTGGCCGAAGGCGTCCACGGCCCGCTCCTCGCCCTCCGTCGGGATCTCGGTCCCCTCGGAGGCGACGACCAGCGCGTACTTCTTTCCCCGGGATCTGACCGCCTTCAGGTGGGCGCACATCGCCTCGACGTCCAGCGGCTGCTCCGGCAACGTGATCCAGTCCGCGCCGCCGGCCAGGCCGACGTACAGCGCCACCCAGCCCGCGTGACGCCCCATGACCTCCAGCACCATCACGCGGCGGTGGGAGCGCGCCGTGTCCCGCAGCCGGTCCAGCGCGTCCATGCCGACGCCCGCCGCCGTGTCGAAACCGAACGTGAAGTCCGTGTTGTTCAGGTCGTTGTCCATCGTCTTGGGCACGCCGACCGTGGGAACGCCGTGCTGGCTGTACAGTTTGGCGGCGACCCCCAGCGTGTCCTCGCCGCCGCAGGCCACGATGGCGTCAAACCCCGCGCTCTTGATGTTGCCGAGAACCGCCTGCAGATCGTCCTCGTTCTTGAACGGGTTCGTACGCGACGAGCCGAGGATCGTGCCGCCCTGGTAGATGATCTCCTCGACCATCTCCAGCGTGAGCGGCTCGTACACCCCCTTCACCAGCCCGCGCCACCCTTCCTGGATGCCGACGAACTCGAAGCCGAAGTCCAGGCCGCGGTACACGACGCCGCGGATCGCGGGGTTCAGGCCGGGACAGTCGCCGCCTCCCGTCAAGATACCAACCTTCATGAATGCTCGATTCTCCTTGGTCGTGCCGGGCCGCGGGCGCATCGCCCGCGGCCCGACGGGTTTGACTAGCGTTCCGGCTCCAGGAGCCCGTAGTTGTCGTCTTCGCGCCGGTACAGGACGTTGACTTCGCCGGTCTGGGCGTTCTCGAAGACGAAAAAGTCGTGGTCGAGCAGTTCCATCTGCGCGACGGCCTCGCCGGGCGAGGCAGGCTTGATCCCGAAGCGCTTGTGCCGCACGATACGCCCGGTCGGCGCCTCGTCCTCCGGGACGTCCGGCTCCACGGGGGCCGTGCGCAGCGTCGCGTTCTCGCCGTAGTGGTGGCCGTTCCGGTGGTGCGAATGGCGGCTCTTGTATTTCTGCATCTGCCGCTCCAGCTTGTCCACCACCCGATCCACGGCGGCATACAGGTCGTCGCCCCGGTCCTCGCCGCGCAGCGTGATGCCGTCGCCGTCCAGCTGCACCTCCACGCGGTGCTGCTTGCCCTGGATCGTCTCGGTCACGGTGGCGCTGTTGAGTTCGGCGAAATGCTTGGTCAGCTTGTTGACCTTGCGGTCCGCGTAATCCCGGAGCGCCTCGGTGACCTCGACGCCTTTGCCACGCACCTGCACTTTCATGTTTCCCATCCTCCCGTCCGGCATCGGTAGGAACCCGGATGCCGGGTGTTTACCGAAACAGGAGCGCCGCCGCATGGACGGCGACGCCCTCGCCGCGCCCCACGAACCCCATCCCCTCGTTGGTCGTGGCCTTGACCCCGACCCGGCCGGGGGTGACGCCCAGCGCGGCGGCGATCGTGTTCTTCATCTCGGCGGCGCGCGGCCCGATCTTGGGCGCCTCCGCCAACACCGTTATATCCACGTTCGCGATGCGGTACCCCTCGGCGTCCAGGCGGGCCTTCACCTCGCGCAAAAATTCGATCGAGGGGCGGTCCTTGTGGGCCGGGTCGGTGTTCGGGAACAGGTCCCCGATGTCGCCCATGCCCGCGGCGCCGAGCAGCGCGTCGCACAGCGCGTGGAGCAGCACGTCCGCGTCGGAGTGGCCGAGGAGTCCGCGCGGGGCGTCCCGGAACTCGACGCCGCCGAGGAACAGGCGCCGCCCGTCCGCGAAGGGGTGCACGTCGTAGCCGTAGCCGATCCGCACGTCGGGCGCCGCTGCCGCCGCCCCTTCCCGCCGCGCCAGGATCGCCTCGGCCAGCGCCAGATCTGCGGGGTGCGTCACCTTGAGGTTCTCCGGGGACCCCGGGACGAGCTGGACGACGCGGCCGATCCGCCGCACGAGCCCGGCGTCGTCGGTGCCCCGGACGCCGTGCATCCGCGCCGCTTCGTGCGCGGCGACGAGGTACCGCGTCCGGAACGCCTGCGGCGTCTGCACGGCCCACAGCCGTTCGCGCGGGACGTTCGTGCCGGCGAGCATCGTGTTCGCATCGTCTTCCCGTACCAGGGTGTCCGCGACCGGGATCGCCGCCGTCGCGGCGCACGTGGGTCCGAACGCGCTGACCGCCGCCACGGTCTGTGCGACGAGTTCCGGCGAAACGCAGGGCCGCGCCGCGTCGTGGATCACGACGTGCTCGGCGTCCCCGCACGCCGCCACGCCCGCCAACACGGACGCCTGCCGGTCGGCGCCGCCGGCCACGACGTCACGCACCTTCCCGCCGCCGTACGTGCCGCCGAGCTCGCGCAGGCGCGGCAGATCGGTCTCATTCCCGATGAGCAGCACCCGCTCGACCGCGTCACACCGGGCGAAGGCTTCCAGCGTCCAGCCCAGGAGCGGCCTCCCCAGGAGGGGGGCGAAGACCTTGTTTTCCGGGCTACCGAACCGGGCGCCGCGGCCGGCCGCGGGTATAAGCGCGCACACCCCGGTCAACGTCATCCTCCTCGCCGTCGCCGTGCAGGTGCGCGAAAATCATCTTGCCCGCCTGCGTCTGGAGGACGGACGAGACGAGCACGTCCACCGTTTCGCCGACGAAACGGCGCCCGCCCTCGACCACGATCATCGTCCCGTCGTCCAGGTACCCGACGCCCTGGCTGGCCTCTTTGCCCTCCTTGACGATCATGACCGTCATCTCCTCGCCGGGCAGCACGACCGGCTTCAGGGCGTTCGCCAGTTCGTTGATGTTCAGCACCTGGATGTCCTGAAGTTCGGCGACCTTGTTCAGGTTGTAGTCGTTGGTCACGAGCGCGCCGTTCAGCGCCTTGCTCAAGCGCACCAGCCGGGCGTCCACCTCGTCGTTCCCCGGCACGAGCCGGTCGTAGGTGCGGACGACCAGGGTCAGCTCCTTCTGCATGTTGTTCAGGATGTCCAGGCCCCGCCGCCCGCGCGCCCGCTTCAGCCCGTCCGCCGAGTCGGCGATGTGCTGGAGTTCGTCCAGAACGAAACCGGGGATATAGATCGGGCCTTCTATGAAGCCGGCCTTGGCCACGTCCGCGACGCGCCCGTCGATGATGACGTTCGTGTCCAGGATCTTCCAGCGCTCCTTGGAGGGGACTTCGTCGGCCTCGGGCTCCGGCGGCATGTAGAAGCGGATCTCCTCCTTCATGCTCAGCGCGGCGACGATGCACAGGTAGGTCACCACGATGCCGATGAGGAGCGAAACGACCACGGCGAGGAGTTTAGAAGCGACGGCCAGGATCAGCGGGATCGAGACGGCGACCGTGAGCAGCAGGCCGATGAACAGGCCGATGCCGATCGCCAGCTTGTCCTTGGCGGACATGACATGGAGCTTCTCGCCCACCATCTCGACGCGCCGAAACGCCCAGCGCCCGGCCGCGAAGCCGAAGATCAGGCCGCCGACGGTGAAGACGGCGCGCTCGACCGCTTCCATCCAGCGGTAGCCGGTGGGCGGCGAAAAGAACCGCGAAGTCACGAAGGCGTCCGCGGCATACCAGCCCAGCGCCGCGAACGTCGCGGTCACGAGGACGGTAAAGAAGAGGCGCCACAGTTTATTAGTCACGCGGTCCGGTCCCCCTCACGGGGCCGCCTCGGCGTTGAGACGTAGGATGGTATTCGGAATAGTTGCTCGGGGGAGTCATTTTATCCTGCCCCCGTTCGCCTCGGGGAACCCGTCTACTCCCCGCCGCGCGCGATGCGCAGGCGGTTCTGGGCACGGCGCACGGCCGCGTTCGCCGTCTCGCGGTCGACGGAGCCGTCCAGACGCTGGAGCATGTCGCGCGCCTGGGCGAGCGACTCCTCGGCGCGGGTCGCGTCGATCTCGTTCGCGAACTCCGCCGTGTCGGCCAGAACCGTCACCCGCTCGCGCGACACCTCGAGGAACCCGCCCGCGAGGGCCAGGCGCTCTTCCGCCCCGGTGGGCAGGCGCACCATGCATTCCCCGACGCCCAGTTCGGCGAGCAGGGGCGCGTGCCCGGCCAGGATCCCCAGCGACCCGTCCACGGCGGGCACCTGGAGGAACTGAACGCTTTCCGAGAGCACGGTGCGCTCGGGGGTGACGATATCTAAAGGGAACGTGGCGGCCACGTGAACGAACCTCGCAACGAAAGATCAGGCGCCAGCCTGTTGGGTGTATTGTACCAGAAAAGGCCGTGCGTCGGGAAGCGGCCTCCCGGAAACACCGGGACCGGCCCGGCGGGTTCAAACGCCGGGACGTTTGAGCGCAGGTGCGTCACGCGCTGCCGCTACCGCCACCGCCGCGCTCCCATTCGGGAGCGTGGAGATGCCGAGCCGAAACGGAGCGGGAGGCGACGGGCACTGCGCCGAGTTCGCGGCAGATCTGCCGCGCCGCCAGGCCGACGGTGCCCGCGAACGTGGGATAGGCCAGCTCCCGATCCGC
>CADCTO010000123.1 GCA_902805585.1 uncultured Armatimonadota bacterium
TCCTGCTGGGCGTCAACCGCCTTCTGGGGCGGCTGCGGCCCGGCTGGGTGTTCTCGCCCCAGGAGATCGTCGCGCTGTACGTCGCCGTCGCGGTCGCCACCAACCTCGCCGGCCACGACGTCCTCCAGATCCTCTTCACGACCCTCACCTATATCGTCCGCCGCGCCGACATCGAGACCGGCTGGCAGTCCGACATCGTGCCGTACCTCCCGGGCCACCTGTTCGTGCAGGACCGGGCCGCGATAGACGCGCTGTACCGGGGGAACTCGACGCTGTACCGCTGGGACCACATCCAGCCCTGGCTCGCGCCGCTCGGCTGGTGGACCCTGTTCACGCTGCTGCTGGTCTGGACGATGCTCTGCCTGACCACGCTGTTCCGCCGCCAGTGGGAGGCGGAGAAGCTGACCTATCCCATCGCCGAGCTCCCCCTGTACATCCTGACCGAGGAGCGGACGCTGTTCCGCGCGCCCGCCCTCTGGGTCGGGATCGCGGTGGGCGCCGTCGGCCAGACCATGAACCTGGTCCACGCGCTCTTCCCGTCGGTCCCCGCCCTGCCCATCGGCATCCAGGTGCTCCCGAACGACGTGTACCCGTGGAGCGCGGCCGGGCCGCTGACGCTGTCGCTGTTCCCGTTCGCGATCGGCCTCGCGTTCCTGCTGCCGACCCAGCTCGCCTTCTCCTGCCTGTTCTTTTTCGCGTTCAACCGCGCCGAGATGATCCTGTCGGCCATGCTCGGCTACGGCTACCTGGAACAGGGCAAGTTCCCCTACGTGGAGCAGCAGGGCGTCGGCGCGGCGTTCGGGATCTTCGTGTCGGTCGTCTGGGTGGCTCGCAAGCACCTGGCCCGGGTCTGGGAGGCGGCGACGGGGGGGGCAGCCTCCGCCCTGGACGATTCGCAGGAAGCGCTGTCCTACCGCACGGCGGTCTTCGGGCTGATGGCGGGCGTGGCCGGGCTGGTCTGGTTCGCCGTGGCGGCGGGGATGCAGTGGGGGACCGCCCTGTGCTATCTCGGTATCCTGTTCGTGGTGGTGGTCGTGGTCGCGCGGCTGCGCGCCGAACTGGGCCTGCCGACGTTCGGGCTCGGCTACACGGGCAGCGCGGACCAGGTGATGCAGAACGTCGCCGGCACGAACGCCTGGTCGCGCGGCGACCTGACCGGGATGGCGATGTTCTTCTGGCTGACGCGGACGCAGCGGCAGTTCCCGATGCAGACGCACGTCGACGCGATGCACCTGGGCAGACGGACGAACACGCCGCTGCGGTCGCTCTCGGTCGTGATCCTGGGCGGGAGCGCGCTCGGCATCGTGGCCGCCTTCTGGGCGTTCCTGAGCACGACCTACCGGGTCGGCTACGAGACCGCCAACTTCCAGGGGCCGGCGATCCCCGCCTTTGGCCATGCCCCCTGGCAGCAGCTCCACGGCTGGCTGCGCTCGCCACCGCCGCCGGACGCGGGGACGGTCAAGGCCTACGTCTTCGGCGCGGCCTTCACGCTCGTGCTTTCGCTCCTCCGGTCCCGCGTGCTCTGGTGGCCCCTCCACCCGGCCGGCTACCTCATCGCGACCAACTACGGCGTGTTCCGCTTGTGGCTCCCGATCTTCCTCGGCTGGATGGTCAAGAGCCTCCTGCTGCGCTACGGCGGGCTCGGCGCCTACCGCAGGGCGCTGCCGTTCTTCATCGGCCTGGTGTTGGGGGAGTTCTCGGCCGCGTTCCTGCGCTCCGTGCTCGACCTGGCCTTCGACCTGTACCTGCCGCCGAGTTCCGGCATCGGGGGGTTATAAACAATGCAGCCTGCGAACGCGCTCAGCGGTCAGGTCGCCGTGGTCACCGGCGCGGGGCGCGGCATCGGGCGCGCCGTCGCGGCGGTGTGCGCGGCGGAGGGCGCGCGGGTGGTCCTGGCGGCCCGCTCCGCGGAGGAGCTGGAGAAGGTGGCCGAGGAGATACGCGCGGACGGCGGAAAGGCCCTGGCCCTTCCGACCGACGTCACCGACCGGGAGTCGGTCGGACGAATGATGCACCGGGTCGAAGCGGAGTGGGGCACGGTCGACCTTCTGGTGAACAACGCCGCCCGCTTCGCGGCCATCGGCCCCGTCTGGGAGGTGGACCCGGAGACCTGGCGCGACGACGTCACCACCAATCTGTACGGCCCCTTCCTCTGCTGCCGCGCCGTCCTGCCCGGGATGCTGGCGCTCGGGCGGGGCCGGATCGTCAACCTGATCGGCGGGGTGACCGGCAGCCCCTTCCCCTACGGCAGCGGGTACGCCAGCAGCAAAGCCGCCGTGATGCGCCTGGCGGAGTGCCTGGCCGAGGAGCTGCGCCGCGCGGGCGCGCCCATCGCCGTGTTCGCGCTGGAGCCGGGCCTGGTCCGCACCGCGATCACCGAATACCATTTGGAGAGCCCCGAGGGCAAGCGGTGGCTGACCGACGTCCCTACCGCCTTCGCACAGGGCCGCGACGTGCCGCCCACGCGCGCGGCCGCC
>CADCTO010000124.1 GCA_902805585.1 uncultured Armatimonadota bacterium
ACCGCGTCCACGACCACTTCAAGAGCGCGAAGTTCCGCCTGGAGGCGACGGTCGAGGAGGTCTTCGACACCCCGGTCCAGGGGCATCCGGACGATCCGGAGCAGGCGCTGCTGTCGGCCGACCTCACCGCACAGGTCCACGACGCCATCCGCCAGCTCAAGGGCGAGCAGGCCGAGGTGCTGTACCTGCGGTTCATCCAGCATCTCAACGTCGCAGAGACGGCCGCCGTGATGGACAAGACCGATGGGGCGATCAAGGCGCTGCAGTACCGCGCGCTCAAGTCGCTGGCCAAACTCATGCCCGAGGGACTGATCCCCTCATGATTCATACGAACTATGTCGAAATAGTCCGTGACTTTCCCGTCTCCGGCTCGTTGGAGCGCTTGAGGACATGAAAAACACCGACTTTGACGCCTTGGCGCGACTGCTCGACGGTGACCTCCCCCAGGGAGAGGCCACCGCTGAAGCGCGCGCGCTGAGCTCTGTTGCGAAGGTCCTCGAATCCTCCGCCGCCCGTCCCCGCATGGAGCACAAGGCCGAGCTGCGCATGGCGTTGATCGAGGCCGCCCGCGAGCAGGCGAGCGCCCCGACGCTGCTGGCGCGCATGCGCGCCTCCCTCGACGACTCCACCCGGCGCGTCCGCTACTCGATGCGCATGGCTGCTGCCAGCGGTGCCGCGGCGATGGCGCTGTCGGGCGGTGGTGTGTCGTTGGCTGCCCATCGCGCGCTGCCCAGCGACGCCTTCTACGGTGTGAAGCTGGTCTTCGAAGACATCCGCCTGGCGTTCATCGGCGACCCCGTCGAGCGCGGCGAGCAATTGCTGGCCTACGCCGAGCAGCGCCTGGCCGAGGCGGAACTCAGCGCCCGCAACGGTGACATGGCCGGTGCACGCCGGGCGCTCGCCGAGGCCGACATCAGCAGCCGCACCGCAGCCGGCTTCATCATCCAGGCGTCACAGGACCGCGGGGACCCCGCCATCCTTGCCATCCTGGACGACTTCTCGCGTCAGCACCGCAGGCGCCTCACGGCCCTCCTGCCGATGCTCACGGGCGAGGCCGCCACGGCTGCCCAGGATGCGATGACCGGGCTGCGCCGGATCTCGCAGCGCGTCGCGGTTCTCAGCGGCCCGTGCACGCGCTGTGACCGCGAGACGGCCAAGGCCCGTGCCGCCGCCGGCCGGCGCGGCGACGACTCCGGCCCGGACGCGGTTGCTGCGGCCGATCCGGACTTCGACTTCTCCAAGATCCCGCCGGCCTCCGAACCCTTTGCGCCGTGTCCCTGCACCAGCGGACCGGGCGCTGCGGACTCGGGCCCCGTCGACAAGCCCAGGAAGACCGTCAAGAACCGCACCGGAACCAAGACCGGCACCGGCACAGGCACCGGCACTGGCGCCGGTACGGGCACAGGCGCCGGATCTGGCTAAAGAATCGTCCCTGTGGCGATGGGTGTGGGGCGGCCTCTGTCACCGGACTGGCCGCCCCACACCGTATCGGGGCGGCGCCTACAGTGGCCGGCGCCGATAGTCCCCTTGCGCGTTCTTCGGCACGCGATCTCCGGAGACCCCGTGCCGCCGCGACCGTTTGCGCGTTGTTTATAGCCGCCGGGGTGCGGAACGACCATCGGAAGGTGCCGTGAGATGACGCGCACGCTGGGAAGGAGCGGGATCGAGGTCAGCGCCCTGGGGCTGGGCTGCTGGGCCATCGGCGGGCCGTTCCGAGACCAGGGCGGGTGGATAGGGTACGGCACGGTGGAAGACGAGGAGTCACTGCGCGCCCTCCGCCGCGCGCTCGACCTCGGGGTGACCTTCTTCGACACCGCCGATGTGTACGGCTGCGGCCACAGCGAGCGACTCCTGGGCCGGGCGCTGGCCGGGCGGCCGGGGCCCGTCGTCGTCACGACCAAGTTCGGTTACACTTTCGAGGAAGAGACGCGGCGGGTGACCGGCCACGACGCCAGCCCGGTGGCCATCCGAAAGGCGTGCGCGGCCAGCCTGAAGCGCCTGCAGCGTGACGTGATCGACCTCTACCAGTTCCACCTGTACGACCACCCGCTGGAGCACGCGGCGGAGGTGCGCGACACGCTGGAAGCCCTGGTCGCGGAAGGGAAGATCCGGTCCTACTCGTGGTGCACGGAGGATGCGGAGCGCGTGCGGCTCTTCGCGGAGGGGCCGCACTGCACCGCCGTGCCGCTGCTGCTCAACGTTTTCGAGAACAACGGTCCCCTGCTGGCGCTGTGTGAAGCGCTCGGTCTCGCCGCCGTCGCCCGCCGTCCCCTGGGCATGGGCCTTCTCACCGGCAAATTCACCGCCGACTCCACGTTCCCGGAAAACGACATGCGCCGACGCTTCGGGTGGGACTTCCGGACCGGGAAGCAGGCGAAACATTTGGAGCAACTGGAAGCCGTTCGTGCGGTGCTGACGCGCGGCGGGCGCACGCCGGCGCAGGGGGCGCTAGGTTACGTCTGGGCCCGCAGCCCGAGTGCCATCCCCATTCCCGGCTTCAAGAGCGTCGCACAGGTGGAGGAGAACGTCGGCGCGCTCCGGTTCGGCCCGCTGAGCCCCGACCAGATGCGGGAGATCGAGACGCTGCTTGCTTGAGAAGCCCGCACGGCCGGGCAACGAAAGGTGGTCCGATCCCGGTGGACTTTGACCAGGTCGTCCGGTACTGCCCGCGGTGCGGGAGCGGTGACTTCGCCGCGACCTCCGCCCGCTCCTTCCTGTGCGGCGGCTGCGGCTTCCACTTCCACATCAACGCCGCCACCGCCGTGGTCGGCATCGTCGCCGACCACGAAGGCCGTGTCCTCCTGATCCGGCGCGCCAGAGACCCGGGCAAGGGCAAGTTCAGCGTCCCCGGAGGGTTCGTGGACGCGGACGAGACCGCCGAGGCCGCCCTCGCACGGGAGATGCGCGAGGAGGTGGGGCTCGAACTGACGTCCTGCACCTACCTGTGCTCCTGCCCGAACGCGTACGCGTACAAGGGCGTGGTGTTTCCGGTCCTCGATCTGGCGTTCGTGTGCACGGTGCGCTCCCTGGAGGTACGGGAGGACGCCGACGAGGTGGGCGGCTACACCCTCCGCAGGCCGGCGGAAGTCGATCTGGATGGCATCGCGTTCCCCTCCGTCCGGAGGGCTCTTGAGTTGTTCCGAAACCAGCAGGCGCAGCACGCCGGTTGACGGGGAAGGAACCGGCGTCCTGCGGCGCGAAGTAAACCGCTGGGGCGGGCGCGGCGAGGCGGCCGGGAACCCGAAAGGATGAACACCATGGTGGATGTGACGCGGCGGGACTTTCTCCGGGCGACGGGCGGGGCGGCGGCCGCGGTCGCCGCGGGGATCGGCGGGAGCACGACGGCCGCCCGTGCGGAGGAGGCGCCGCAGGCGCGGGCCGCCTCGGCGAACGACAAGATCGTGCTGGGCATCATCGGCGTGGGCGGGCGCGGCTACGGCACGCACCTGGACTGGTTCGGCAAGCACCCGGACGTGGCGATCGGCGCCGTCTGTGACGTGCACCAACCCTACGTCGAGCGGGCCGTCGCCAAACTGGGCGGCGCGGCCAAGGGCTACAACGACTTCCGCAAGCTGCTGGAGCAGAAGGACATCGACGCCGTCGTGGTCTGCACGCCCCCGCAGTGGCACGCCATCATGTCCGTGGCCGCCTGCGAGGCCGGCAAGGACGTGTACTGCGAGAAGCCCTTATCGCGCTACCCGGCCGAGATACGCGCCATGGTCAAGGCCGCCCGCGACAACAAGCGCGTGACGCAGGATGGGACGCAGATCCATGCCACCGAGAACTACGCCCGCTGCGTGGACATCGTGCGCTCGGGCGCCCTGGGGCAGGTGACGGCCGTCCGCAACTTCTGCACGATGAACGACGATTCCGAAGGACTGGGCACCCCGCCGGACTCGGCCCCGCCGCCCGGCCTGGACTGGGACATGTGGCTGGGCCCCGCGCCCAAGGTCCCGTTCAACATCGGCCGCTTCCGCGACGGCATGCACCGCTACTTCGCCGACTACGTCGATAGCTGGCTCCACGAGCTCGGCCCGCACATCGTGGACCTGCCGTTCTGGGCGCTGGACCTCGGGCAGCCGGTCCGCGTCTCCGCCCTGGGCGGCCGCTATGCCACGAACAGCATCGCGACGGTCCCCGACACCATGGACGTGGTGTGGGAGTTCCCGAACAAGATGCTGATGACCTGGACCATGATGCAGCAGAGCGCCTTCGGTTTCGGCCTGGGCTCGTCCGGCGGCGGGCGCCAGCACGGCACCGTCTTCCACGGCAAGGACGCCACCGCGCTCCTGTCCAACTACGGCACGCCTCAGGTGATCGGCAAAGACGGCAAGCCCGTTGAGGGGCGCGAGTACCCCGACGTCACGCCGCCGTCGCCGGGTCAGGAGCGCGAGTTCCTGGACGCCGTGAAGACGCGCAAGGACCCGTCGTGCTCGTTCGAGCGGCACCTGCCGCTGCACATCGCTCTGAACCTCGCCCACGTGGCCCTGCGCACGGGCCGCACGCTGCACTGGGACGCCGCCAAGTTCGAGGTGACCGGCGACAAGGAGGCGACGCGCCTGCTCAACCCGCCGTACCGCTCGCCCTGGAAACTGTCGGCATAAGGAAAGCGAGGAGAAGCCGATGACGCCGTCATCTCCGTTCCGGAAGGGGCTGCTCTGGGACATGCTGCCCAAGGAGCTTGGCATCGACGAACGGTTCCGACTGACCCGCGATCTGGGTTTCGAGGGGCTGGAGACGCCGCCGATTAAGGACCCGGAGGAGGCCCGGCGGATGCGCGCATCCGCCGAGGCCAACGGCCTCCGCATCCACTCCGTCATCTACGGCGGCTGGCAACTGCCGCTGTCGCACCCCGACGCCGAGACCCGGGAGCGTGGGGTCGAGGACGTGCAGGCGGCCCTGCACAGCGCCCACAACCTGGGCGCCGACAACATCCTGCTCGTGCCCGCCGTCGTGAACGCCCAGACCGGCTACCGCGACGCCTACGAGCGCTCGCAGCAGGGCATCCGGCGCCTCCTCCCGGTGGCCGAACGGCTTCAAATCCGCATCCTCATCGAGAACGTTTGGAACAACTTCCTCCTGAGCCCCCTGGAATTCGGCGCCTACGTCGATGCGTTCGACAGCCCGTGGGTGCAGGCCTACTTCGACGTGGGCAACGTGGTCGCTTTCGCGTGGCCGCAGGACTGGATCCGCACCCTGGGCCCGCGTATCGGCAAGGTCCACGTCAAGGATTTCAAGGGCGGCCCCGGCCTGTTCGGCGTCCAGGGCAGCAAGTGGGCCAACCTGCGCGAGGGCAGTATCGACTGGCCGGAGGTGCACAAAGCCCTCGGCGAGATCGGCTACCAGGGCTTCGTGACCGTGGAACTCGGCGGCGGCGACGCCGCCTACCTGCGCGACATCAGCGAGCGCATGGACCAGATCTTCGCGGGTCTCTGACGCGGCCCCGGCAGGGTGCCTAGCGGCTTCCGGTCGTGCGGCGCCGTTGTCGTTCCACAACGGCGCCGTCCGTATCGATCTCGACGGCCGAGGCGCCGTCCTGATAGAACCGGAGCGACACCCTGCCTTTGTACGTGGTGCGCTCGCCGTCCGCCATCCTTTCGACCCTCGGGCGCCCCGACGTGCCGATGACGCCGAAGCCGGAGAAGCGCCCATGAAGCCGGACGGTGACTCCCCTGGTGCGGATCGTCGTTTGCGACTCGAACGCTTCGTCGGAGGTGATCCGGATGCGGGAAGGCGCGCTTTTTTTGCGTGCGGACGCACCCGCCGTTTTCGCAGGTTCGACCGCCGCCGCGGTCATCAGAAAAAGAACGATAAGGGCCGGGACGGACACCCGCGCGTCGTACATTTTGCGGTCTCCTGTGTGAAGGTGAAGGAAGTATACCTGCTGCGTTTGACCGGCCCGCCGTTGACGGCGGGCCGCTGCTGCCCGTGGATCGCCTGGATCTCGGCGCGCAGGATGCGCCACTCCACACCGGTGTGTTCGCCGTACGGGGAAGCGCTCCGGCGCAGAGCAGGCGTGGCAAAAATAAAGATCGTCGTGAGTGCTCCAGGCCGGGATGCCTACGGCCTGCGCGATCTGCCTGCTCGCTCGCTACGGCTGCGGCGTAACTTTTCGGCCCGCGTTATGGGCGCGTGCAGACGTCGGGACGCTGCCGGTCGCCCCACGGTCGCATAGCCGGTCCACCAGACCGGTAAGATCGGAAATGCGGTCCGCTCCCGCGCTCGACCCCCGGCTCCGATCCAGGTGCAGCGCCGACATCCCGAGACTTCGTGCGCCGTCCACGTCGTCGCGACGCCGGTCGCCCACCATCAGGACCTGCGACGGCGCGACGTTGAGGCGCTTGCACAGGACCTCGTAGATGGCGGGTTCCGGTTTTACGCTCCCGACCTCGAACGAGAACACGGTAGCCTCGAAGACCGGGGGCAGCTTCTCCAGCACCACGCGGGCGTACGGCGGGGCGAGGTTGGAGACGAGCGCCAGCCGGAACCCGGCCTGCGTCAGCGCCTCCAGCGACGGCGCGACCTCCGGGAAGGGCTCCACCGAATCCACTTCAGCCTGGATGCCCGCCCGGATCTCCGACAGGTCGATGTCCGCGCCGGGGCGCAGCCGCGCCGCCAACTCCTCGACCGGAAGATTCTGCGTCATCGCCACGCGCGCGGCCGCCGCGCCGTCTACGCCGAGCGCAACGAACAGGGCTTGGTACGGACGGCGCTTGTCGCGGATGTGGAGCAGCGTCCCGAACACGTCCAGCGCGACGACAATCGGGCGCGGGCCGATCGGGGGATTCGTGTCGTCGTCAGGCGGCATCAATGCTCCTCCCCGGCCGGGCGAACCGGTGGTCACTACAGGGGCAGGGTGAGCCAGCGCTCGCCGAGCAGGGGCAGGCGAGCGGCCAGGATCAGTCGGCGGCGCGGGCGCGCGAGGACGGCGGTCCGCAGGACGAAGGAACCGCGAGAACGGGGCGCCAGCCCACTCTTGCCCGCGCGGCAACGTTTGTACCGCAGGTCGACGGCCAGGGCCTCGACCCGCCCCTCGTCGGGCAGCCGGCCCGCACGCGCGAGGGCCCGGGCGAAGGCGCGGCCGTCAGCCAGCGGCCCGCCCGCCGGCGGGAGTGGGTCGGTTCGCGCGTACCCGGTGAACCACTCCCGGAACTCGCCGCCCAAAGCGCCCGCGAGCCCCGGCCAGGTCCGCGCCACGGCCCGCGCTCGCTTCCAAGCGAGCGCGTCCGTGGTCGCCCGGAGCCGATCGCCACGAAAACCGGGCGGGGGAGCATCGCCGGCAGCGTCGCCGTCCGCAAGCGCCCGGACCAGCTCGGCCTGAGCCGCGGCAAGACGATCCCGTTTCGGATCGGCCGCTCCCACCGTCCCCGACACGTCAGCGCCCCCGGCGGACCGCGCCGCGCGCCGCGGCGGCGGCGATGGCGTCCAGTTCGGCGTGCAGTTCTTCCTCGCGCGGGAAATCGTCGTCGCGCTCCAGCAGGATGCCCGCGGGCGCGACGCGGGCGCACAACTCTTCCAGGAGCGCGAGTGCGCCGGGCACGACCGGATGGGTGTGGGTGTCGTGGTACAGACCCTCCCGCTCCACCCCGCCGCCGACGTGGACGTACGCGAGCCGGTGGAGCGGCAGGCGATCCAGGAGCGCGGCCGCGTCGAAACCGTGGTTGCGCCCGTTGGCGTACAGGTTCGAGATGTCCAGCAGGAGCAGGCTGTCGGTCCGCTCCAGCGCTTCCGTCAGGAAGTCCGCCTCGCCCATCTCGGCGTCCGGCCATTCGAACAGCGCGGCGATGTTCTCCAGCGCGAGCGGGACCGGCAGGACCCGTTTCGCCGCCCGCACGTTCTCCACGAGCACGTCCAGCGCCTCGCGCGTCCGGGGGAGCGGCAGCAGGTGGCCGGATTCGACGCCGCCCCCCCGGACGAAGGCGATGTGCTCGCTTACGAGCGGGGCCTCGAAGCGCGCGGCGAGTCGTGCAAGCGCTGCGAGGCGCGCCGGGTCCGGCGGCTCCGCGCCGCCCAATCCCAGCGTGACGCCGTGGGGCACGACGGCGACGCCGCGATCGCGCAGAGCTTCCAGCGGCGCCGGGACCGGCAGGGGGGCGTCAAGGTCTTCGGCGATGACTTCCACGAAGCCCAGGGTCGGGTAGCGCTCGACGGCCAGCGCCATTTCCGCCCGCCAGCCGACGCCCGTCCCCAGTTCCGGCGCGGCGTGCTGCTGCGATAGGTTCATGGTCGGTCCCTTTTCGTGCGGACGGTGTACCGGACGTCGCCAGCATATTTCCCGTTGAGGAAGACGCGCTCGGCCCATCCCCCGGCGCGCGGGCGCGGGCCGATGTCGTGCCACAGCCGGGTCTGTCCCTTCCGAAGGGTATCCATACGCGTCGGACCGGCCGGCACGCCCTCGAAAAGCGATTCCACCCGGACGTGGGTCTCCCCATCGACCCCGGCGAACTCCAGGTACAGGACGAGGTTTCCCTGGAGGCCGATCGACTTCCCGCCCCACGGAGCCAGGAGGTGGTCGCCCCGCCGGCCCGTGCCGACCGCGCCGCCCACGAAGGTGGTGGCCCCGGCCGGTGCCGTGTTCGTCGCAGCCACGAGTCGTGGCCGCGCCCAGACCGCCCAGTCCTGCGCCGACGTCTCTCCCGTGTCTACGGACAGCAGGATCGTTCCCGTCCGGCCGCGCCACCGGGACAGGTCCTGTCGGAACCCGCTCAGGCGCGCGTCCGCGTATTCCTTGTAGAAGGCGCGCCGCAGCGGCACGCTGTTCTCGGCGCCGGGGAACTCCGCCCGGACTTCGAAGTAGACCCCGTCGGTATAGGTGGCACGGGGCAGGAAACCGATATCGGCCCGGAACTCGGCTCCGCCTCTGGGGATCGTGATGTTTGCGTAACGCCCGATGATCCGCCCTCCGTCCACCCAGCGTGGGTGCGTTTCCAGAAGGAGCCCGGGTGCCCCGGCACGGTACAACACGAAACCGCGCTCGTCCCCGTCGTTCCCGCCGAAGGGAATCGCCTCGTCACCGTTTGACCAGCGGGCGGCCGGCGCGCTTTGGAGGAAGTCCACGGCCGGGATCCCCTCGGCAGTCCGCGGGGCGGGAGCAGAGTGGAGCCTGAACGAGGAGGCGCCGGGCGGCTCCGCCCCCGCTCCTTCCGGCGCGGGCCGGGAGCTGAAGCCGAGCTGGATCAGGAAGACCCAGACGCTCAGGATGCCGATCTCAAAGGGACGTAGCCACTTCATCATCAGCCTCCACAACCGCCGCAGCCGCCGCAACCCCCGCAGCCGCCCCCTCCGCCCCCGCAGCCACCGCCTCCACCGCCCGCGGGCGACGGCTGGAGGGCGTGCGCCACGGGCGCCATCGGGCCGCCGTACAGGACGCCGACGCCGAACAGGCCCACGGCGAAGGCGAGGTCGCGGCCGTCGAGCAGGCCCGCCCCGTGGCGCGCGGAGGTCCGCAGGGCCGCGTTCCGCAGGCGGAGCAGTTCGAGGGCGCGGTCGCCCCGGCGGGTCCGGTCGGGGCGTGTACAGAGCAGGACGACGGCGACGATAACGCTCAGTACCGTCAGGACGACGAGGAACTCGACGGGGCGCTGCCTCGACACGCCGACCGCCATCTTGACACCGCCGAAGACGGTGGCGGTCAGGATCAGGAGTACAGGGCGGAGCCAGGCCCGCAGAGCCTCCTCCGGGGCGAGGACCAGGCCGGTCGCCTCCAGGCGGCGGCGGATCAGATCGATCTCGGGGAACGGGTTCTCCCGGATGTCCTTGATGGTCCCCTGGCCCCGGCGGCGCACGAACCGGTAGACGGCCGTCTCCAGGAGGTCGGCGCCGGGCGGCAGGACATCCGTTACGGTGACGCTGCCCCCGGAAGCGTCCACGGCGAGTGCCCCCCGCTGGCACAGGCTGGCGAGTGCGGCGTTCACGGCAAGGTCACTGCCGCCGGCGAGGTACGCCACGGCGTAAGGTTCCAGATCAAGTCGGCCGGGGTCGCCGCCGGGGGCTCGCATCGCCCACCGCAAACGGTTCGCCGCGATGATGGCCGCCGCCAGCACGACCAGATACAGCCCGATAAAAGCCGGTCCCGGCAGATCGTAAGGGTTCACGGTGTGTACCTCCTCGCCCTGCAGACGAACCGCTGCAGGGATCTCGGTCGGGTCCTGTCAGGAAGCGGCGCCCTGGACGGTCGCCGGCGCCTGGGCGGCGGGGAAGCACTCCGCCCCCTCGCCTTCCCCCAGGGCCTCGGGCGGCGCGCCGCGGTCGAGGAGGATGGCGACCAGCAGGTCGCTCATGACGTTGACGCCGGAGCGCACGCGGGCGATGATCCAGTCGACCGGCAGGATCAGCGGGATGGCGACGGCCACCACGGCCTCGGGCAGGCCCGCCGCGGCCAGCACCAGGGGCAGCACGACGAGCCCGGCCTCGGGGATGCCGGCGACCCCGATGCCGGCCATCAGCGCCGCCAGCACCAGCACCGCCTGCTCGCCGACCCCCAGGCTCATCCCGA
>CADCTO010000125.1 GCA_902805585.1 uncultured Armatimonadota bacterium
CAGCGCCACGACGGTCAGGCCCACCACGAGCGGCGAGACGCCCGCGGCCGCGGCAAGGCGCGAGGCGCCGCGCACCAGCATCTCGGCCCCCGTGATCAGCAGGACCAGGCCGAGCACGAACAGGAGCACCGTCACCAAGGACATGCAGCGACCTCCCGGCCGCGCCGGGCAATCCCCGGCGTCGGCGCGCGTATAAGGCCAGCGAATAGGACTATAGGTTGTAATGGTGTCTGGGGTTCACTGCCGGCGGGGCGCGTGGGCACGTGGCGGCGTGGCGCGGGCGCGCCCCGGTGCCACACTGCCGCCCATGACCGCGGCGGTGTCAGGAGGTGCGGGGCGGGTCGTGAGGGGAAGACGGCACGCCGCCCATGCGCACCCGCGGGCGGTCCGCTCCCCGCGAACGCGGGGCGGGAAGAGTGATTGTAAAGCGCCGCGGCGTTGCCATCATGGTTTTGACCGTTTGTCGGCGCAGCCCGTTTTTCCTGCCGGCGCTTCCGTGCGGTGGTCCATACGGGTCGGGGCGGGTTCCGTCGCCGGCGTCCCCTCCGCCGGCGGCTCCGGGGCGGCGCTCCCGCTCCCGCGCAGGAGCAGGTAGCCGACGACGCCGGCGAGGAGCGAGGCGCACAGGATGCCCAGCTTCGCCTGCGCCAGGGCGGACGGGTCGGCGAAGGCGAGCCCGGCGATGAACAGCGCCATGGTGAAGCCGATGCCCCCGAGCCAGCCCGCCCCGTGGAGGTGGCGCCAGGTGACGCCCTCGGGCTTGGCGGCCAGCCCGCTGCGGACCGCCAGCCACGCGAATAGCGTCACCCCGAGCGGCTTGCCCAGCACGAGCCCCAGGACGATACCCAGCGGGACCGGGCCGTTGAGCCCGCCGCCGCTGCCGCCTCCGCCCAGGGCCACCCCGGCGTTGGCGAGGGCGAAGACGGGCATGATGAGGAACGACACCCACGGGTGGAGCGCGTGCTCCATGCGCTGCAACGGCGTCTGCGCCCGCTCCGCGGCGTGCTCCAGGGTGTGGAGCGCCGCCTGGCGCTCGGCGTTCCGCAGGACGTCGTCCGGGAAGTCGGCGCGCTCGAACTGGTCCAGGACGTCCCGGCCCCGCGCCAGGAACGCGGCCGGGTCGAGCCGGGCGCCCGCGGGGACGGTCAGGGCCAGCAGCACGCCGGCGACGGTGGCGTGCACGCCCGACTCAAGGAAGGCCACCCAGGCGGCCACCCCCAGCAGGGCGTAGGCCAGCGGGCGGCGGACGCCCGACCAGTTGGCGAGCGCGGCCAGGGCCAGGAAGCCGAAACCCAGTCCCAGCGACCCGAAGTGGATCTCGGCCGTGTAGAAAAACGCGATCACCAGCACGGCGCCGATGTCGTCGGCGATGGCGAAGGCGGCCAGGAACACCTTGAGCGCGGCCGGGACGCGGCTGCCCAGGAGCGCCAGCACGCCCAGCGCGAAGGCGATGTCGGTGGCCATCGGGATGCCCCAGCCGGCCGCGCCCGGGCCGCCGCCGCGGTTGACCGCCAGGTAGAGGAGCGCCGGCACCGCCATGCCTCCGAGCGCCGCCGCGATGGGCAGCGCCGCCTGCCGCGGCGACGCGAGCTCGCCGGCCAGGACCTCGCGCTTGATCTCCAGGCCGACCACGAAGAAGAAGACGGCCATGAGCCCGTCGTTGATCCAGTGGAGCAGGGTCTCGCGCACGGCGAAGCCGCCCCCGCCCACGGTGACGTACGTCCCCAGCAGGCCCGTGTAGCTCTCGGCCCACGGGGAGTTGGCCCAGAGGAGCGCCGCCGCGGTGCAGGCGAGCAGCAGGATGCCGCTCGAGGCCTGGACGCGCGCGAACTCCTGGAAGGGGCGGATCAGCCGGTGGATGCGCGGCACGCGCGGGGTCTCTGCTGCTGCCGCCGCTGCCGCGGAAGGGGCGCTAGGGTGCACGATGTTCCTTTCCGCCCCGTGAAGCGTCCGGCGCTCCGGCGGGGCGGTCGTTTTGTCCGGGGGGGCGCTGCCGGGCTATACTACCCGTTCTTGGCCCCGCGTATCCAGTCCACGGCTCGTCGCCCTCGACGGCGGACGGCCGCCGCTATCGCAGCTGGAAAAGCAGCTCGACCGGGTGGAACACGCCGCCGAACGGGAGCGTGGTGACCACCATCCCGTCCTTGCCGACGACCGCCTCGGTGAAGGCCGACCAGCCCCGCCTTCCCGCCGCGGGGGAGAAGGAGACGCGCACGCGGCTGCCGGGCGGGGCGCTCACCTTGAAGGAATAGACGAGCCCGTAGGCGCCGCCCAGGTGCCGGCTCATCCCGGGCTCCGGCACCCCGATGCGGAAGTACTGCCGCTCCCCGGTCCTTAATCATCAGCATCTTCTAGTGACAGCAGCAGGTTCATTGCGCGTGCAGGGGCTACCGGGCCGCCGGTGCCGCGGGAAACGCCCGGCCCCATGACCGCCGTAGTATGCGGTGTTTGCGCGCTCGCCC
>CADCTO010000126.1 GCA_902805585.1 uncultured Armatimonadota bacterium
ACCGCGCCGAGCGTGATGAAGGAGAAGTCCGAGTACAGGAACCGCTGCCCCGGCGGCGCGATCTGCCGCCCGCCGGCGATCTCGCCGACGATCTGGTCGAGGGTGCGCGTCTTCCCCCCGTATGCCCCGCCGGCGGGCAGGCCCGCCGCGTGCGTGAGCAGGTGACGGATCGTGATGCGCGCCTTGTCGCCGCCCGCGCGGGCGAACGGCGCCAGGTAGCGCCCGACCGGCGCGTCCAGCTCCACCCGCCCCGCCTCCACGAGCTGCGCCACCGCCGTCCCCGTGGCGACCGGCTTGGTCAGCGAGGCCAGGTCGAAGATGGTGTCGGGCGCCATCGGGGGCGCGTCGGGCCGCACCCGCGAGTGTCCGTAGGCGCGGCGCAGCCCGACGATCCCGCCACGCGCCACCAGCAGCACCGCCCCCGGGATGCCGGACCCGGCGACCGCGCGCGCGACCAGCGCGTCCGCGACCGCGAGCCGTTCGGGCAGCAGGCCGGCCCGCGCCGGGTCGGCCATCGGCAGGCCGGGGACCGTGGCGGCCGCCGCGCTGGCGCCCGCGCCGCCGGCGGCGGCCAGACCGGCGGGCGCCAGAGCGGCGCCGGTCCCGAGGGCTTGTAAAAGGCGGCGGCGGGAGATATCA
This sequence comes from uncultured Armatimonadota bacterium, assembly GCA_902805585.1. Lineage (GTDB taxonomy): Bacteria > Armatimonadota > Armatimonadia > Armatimonadales > Armatimonadaceae > CADCTO01. The sequence continues at coordinate 640 of CADCTO010000126.1, forward strand.
GGCATAGAACGTCTTCCAGTACGGTGATCGACGTGGATGCGCCGGGATCACGGAGCGGGGCGCAGGGGGAGGCGGATAGAGAAAGTGGCGCCCTTCCCCTCCTCGCTCTGCACGGTGATCGTCCCGTTATGGCGGCGCACCACCCCGGCGACGATGCGCGTGCCCAGCCCCGTGCCGCCCGGCTTGGTGGACGGGACCTCGTCCGTGAACAGGCGCTTGCGGACGTGCTCGGGGATGCCGCGACCGGTATCCTGCACTTCGACCAGGAGCGTGTCCTCGCCCTCCCCGGGGCCGCGGGTGCGGACGGTGACCTGCCCGCCGGCCGGGGTCTCGGGGATGGCGTTGTAGACCAGATTGTACAGCGCGTTATACATCTGCTTGCGGTCGAAGCGGAGGCGCGGCAGCGCCTCGTCCAGATCGAGGTGGAGCCGCACGTCGGCCTTCTCCCCGACCGGGCGGAGGGTGCGGGCGACCTCGCGGGCGGTGTCGTTCAGGTCGGCGTCCTCGAAGTGCGGCGGGGCCAGCTCGCCCTTGACGGCGTCGGCGATCTCCTTGGTGCGCGCCTGCACCTGGTCGGCGGCCTCCAGGGCGTTCTGCAGTATCCACGGGTAGTCGCTGCGCACGTCCTGGAACACGCGCTCGATGTCCCGCACCCAGGGCTCCGCGTCCGGACACCGGGCGCGGATCGCGTCGAGATCCGAGAACATCTGGTCCAGCATCGGCATCAGCATCCAGACGCCGGTCTGGATGGGCGTGAGCATGTTCTTGATGTCGTGCGAGATGTCGCCGATGACGTTCGCGACCTCGGCTTTGCGCGCCTGCTGCAGGAGCCGCGCCTGCTCGATGGCCGCCGCCGCCTGCGCGCACAGGGCCTCCAGCACCTCCAGGTCGAAATGGTCGAAGGGGTCACCCGCCCGCGCGTTCAGGATCTGCATCACGCCGATCGGGTCGCCGCTGGGGCGCTTGACCGGCACCGTCATCGACGACTCGGTCCGGTAGCCGCTCCGCTTGTCCACTTCACTGTTGAAGTGGCCGCGCTCCCCGACCTTCAGGGACAGGTCCGGGACGCCCGTGCGGAAAACCTGTCCGGCGATGCCCTGCGAGGCGGGCATGGAATGGCCCGTCAGGCTTTCGGCGGCGGGGCCGACCACGTAGCGGAAGACCAGGGTGTCGGCCGCGGGGTCGTAGAGGTACAGCGTGCCGGCCTCGGCGCTCAGCACGTCGAGGGCGAGCAGAAGCGTTTCGCGCACCAGGTTGTCGACGTTGGTGTGCGAGAACAGGGCGTCGCTGGTGCGGCTGATCGCCTCGATCTGCCGCTCCCGCTGCCGCAGCGCCGTCTCCAGTTCGGCGAGGCGCTGCTCCGGATTTTGCCCGCCTGCGTCCATCGGCCCTCCCGACCGTTCCTCCCCCATCGTACACCACGGCGGCTCGCTCCGTCAACCGCGGCCCGCACGCATTTCTTTTTTGGCAGGCGGTCGGGCCGCCTTGCGAACGGGAATCGGATGTGCTACAATTGCCCCCGTAAGTCCTTCAGGACTGCACTGCCAAGGAGCGTCTCATGCCCGACGAGAACGAGGGCTTCACGGTTCGGGACCGCCGCCGGTTCGTAGCCGAAGAGACTGCCGAAACAGCCGCGCCCCCCGCGGCCGCGCCGGAAGTCCCCTTCCCATCGCCCCCCGCCGACGAGCTGACCGACGACGAAGCGTCCGCGTTTTTCGCCGCCGAGGACGCCGTGGAAGGCATGCCGGAGGACCAGGGCCTCCCGGACGTCTATTCGGTCCTGGCGCTGTTCATGGGTGAGTTGCGCCATCTGGCGTGGCTGCGGATGGGCCTGGTCGCCAACCCGTCGACCGGCCGGATCGAGCGCGACATGGAGCAGGCCAAGATCGCCATCGACACGGTCGCGTTCCTCGCGTCGCAGATCGAGGGCGTGGTGGAGCCCGACGAGCGGCTGCCGCTGAAGGCGATGGTGAGCGACCTGCAGATCAACTACGTGGAACAAAGCAAAAGGGGTTAGCGACCGCGGGATAGTCGGGCGAGGCGTGGGGAAACGGGGTACAACCCCTCTCAGACACCCATCGTTCGACATCACCGAAGGCGCGGGGAGAGGACAACCGGCTGTGATACGAGTGAACTATCCGGTTTCACCGCTGACCCAGATCCGGCTGCGGCTGGAACTGGCGACGCGGCGGACGCGGCGCGCCCTGGAAGAGCGGCGGCGCGCCCTGCGGGCGGAGGCCCGGGCGCGCCGGGAGGCGCGGGATGCGTACCTGCGGCTGCGCTGGCAGCACGATCTGCTGCGCGAGCGGCGCGATTACTCCGGGTTTTACGAGCGGTACGACGACCTGGTGGGTCTCCTGTGCGGCGCCGCCCACGAAGGCGTGCAGCCCTGGATGGAGGAAGCGTACCGGACGCGCCGCGAATGGTTCTGTGTCCACTACCCGGCCATCAAGCAGACCGTGAGCGCGCACCTGGACGGGGACCCGAGTGACGGCGTGGCGGGACGGTTCGGGCGGCGCGCCTGCGACGCGTTCGAGGCGCTGTTCTTCCCGGCCACCATCGCCGTGATGCTGCAGATGGACGGCGGCAACCTGATCGGCCGCCTGATGCGCACCCAGACCGCGCTCGCCGCCTGGGAAGAGAGCATCCGCCGCCGCGAAGGCGCGGCTTCCGGCGTCGCGCAGGGCTGAAACGGGAAGGGGCCCGCTCTTCGTGAGCGGGCCCCTTTTTCACGCCTCGGTCCTTGCGCCCTGACGGGCGACGATGGCTTCCAGTGCGGACCCCAGGGTGTCGTGCACCTGGAAGATCTTGATCAGGCGCGTGATCTCGAACGCGCGCAGCACGAACGGCGTCACCTGCACCAGGTAGATCCCCCCGCCCATCTCCCGCGCCCGGCGCACGGCGTCGACAAGGATGCCGAGGGCGGCGGAGTCCAGATACGGCACCTCGGCCAGGTTGAGCACGATGTGCTCTTTTTTGGCCTCCATCAGGCGCTGGAGCGTCGTGCGCAGCTGGGGACAGGTGTGCAGGTCTATCTCGCCCCGTATGGAAACCACGGGGACGCCCGCATCCGTCTCAGTCGTTTCGATCTCAAGTCCTGCCAAAATCGTCTCCTAAATAAGGCGTGTGCACCCGCGACGCACGTGACGCCTTCAACGTACCCCGGCCGGCAAGCAAGCAAACCTTCAAAGATGCCCGTTTTCGGCACCGGCCCGTGAAGATGCCCTCGCCCCCGCCACGGACGCGCCGCGTTGACAGGGGCGGGGCAAAATGCTATCATTGACTCGGCGCGACGCCGGCCGACGACGTTTGTGCGACGCTCCGCAAACCACCATCGGTAACCGCGAAACGGGAACGAGCCGCGCCCGGCGAACGGGGGGCGCGATCCCAGGAGGTAGATTCCATCATGGCTGTCCGCGTCGGCATCAACGGCTTCGGCCGCATCGGCCGCCTCTCCTTCCGTGCGATCCAGGAGCGCTATCCGAACGGCGAGATCGAAGTGGTCGCGCTCAACGACCTGACGGATGCGCACACCAACGCCCACCTGCTCAAGTACGACAGTAACTACGGCCCGCTCAAGGCGGAGGTCTCCCACCAGGGCAACGACCTTTTCGTCAACGGCAAGCAGATCACCGTGTTCGCCGAGAAGGACCCCGCCGCGATCCCCTGGGACGTCGAGGGCTGCGACATCGTCGTGGAGTCCACCGGGTTCTTCACCGACGCCACCAAGGCGGTCGCGCACCGCGAGCACGGCGTCAAAAAGGTCATCATCTCGGCCCCCGCCAAGAACGAGGACATCACCATCGTGCTCGGCGTGAACGACCAGAGCTACGACCCGGCCCGGCACCACGTCATCTCGAACGCCTCCTGCACCACCAACTGCCTCGCCCCGGTCGCCAAGGTGCTGCACGAGCGCTTCGGCATCGAGAAGGGCCTGCTGACCACGGTGCACGCCTACACCAACTCGCAGAAGACGGTCGACACCGCCGCCAAAGACCTCCGGGACGCCCGCGCCGCCGCGCTGAACATCGTCCCCTCCTCGACCGGCGCGGCCAAGGCCGTCGGCCTGGTCATCCCCGAGCTGAAGGGCAAGTTCACCGGCATGGCGTTCCGCGTGCCCGTCTCCACGGTTTCGGTCGTGGACTTCACCGCGCTGCTTACGCAGGAGGCGACGCCGGAGGCGATCAACGCCGCGATGAAGGAGTACGCCGACGGGCCGATGAAGGGCTACCTCGCCTACACGGAAGAGGAGCTGGTCTCGACCGACCTCAAGGGCAACCCGCACTCGTCGATCTTCTCGGCCGTCGATACCGTCGGGCTGGGCAACCTGGTCAAGGCCGTCGCCTGGTACGACAACGAGTGGGGCTACTCCTGCCGCGTCGCCGACCTGATCCACACGCTCGCGCAGCGCGGCCTGTAGCCGCTGGGCGCGTGCTCCCGATTCCGGGCCGCAAGGGCCCCCTTCCCGCGAGCTTCGCGGGAAGGGGGCCCTTTTCCGTCACCGTTGCGCGGCGCGCCTTGTCCCTGCACCGAAGGTTTCTACGCTCACCACGCGTGGAAAGGAGATTACGCAGGGCGGCGTGAATAGAAACGCCGACAACAAGCGCCGTAACCGCGGGAGCCCGTGGCGGCGAAGGATTTGACCAAATGAATAAAAAGACCATCAAAGACGTCGACGTGAGCGGGAAGCGCGTGCTCGTGCGCGTGGACTTCAACGTGCCCCAGGACGAGACCGGCGCCATCACCGACGACCGGCGCATCGAGGCGGCGCTCCCGACGATCCAGTACCTCCTGGAACGCAACGCCGCGGTGATCCTGATGAGCCACCTGGGCCGGCCCAAAGGCAAGATCGCGCCCAAGTACAGCCTCGCGCCCGCCGCGCAACGGCTGGGCGAAAAGATCGGCCGCGAAGTCGCGCTCGCCTCGGCGACCGAGGACGACCCGCTCGGCACCTCCGAGGCCGCAAACGCCGCCGCGCCGGGTCAAGTCGTGATGCTGGAGAACACGCGCTTCATCGACGGCGAGGAGACCAACGACGCCGACCTGTCGGCGCGCCTGGCCGCGCTCGCGGACGTCTACGTCAACGACGCCTTCGGGGCCGCGCACCGTGCCCATGCTTCGACCGAGGGCGTGGCCGTGGTCATGCGCAACATGCAGAAATCCGCCGTGGCCGGCTTCCTCCTGCAGAAAGAGATCGACTTCCTGGGCCGCGCGCTTACCAGCCCCGAGCGCCCGTTCGTCGCCATCCTGGGCGGGGCGAAGGTCAAGGACAAGATCCCCGTGATCGACAACCTGCTGCCGCAGGTGGACAAGCTGCTGATCGGCGGCGGCATGGCCTACACCTTTTATAAGGCGAACGGGCTCGAGATCGGCCAGAGCCTGCTGGACGAGGGTTCGATGGAGTTCTGCCGGGCCGCGCTGACCCAGGGGCACGGCAAGATCGAGCTGCCCAACGACTGCGTGGTGGCCGACGACTTCAACAACGACGCCCCGCGCCAGACGGTCAAGGTCGCCGAGATCCCGGCCGACTACCAGGGCATGGACATCGGGCCCGAGACCGTGCAGCGCTTTTCGGACGTGATCGTGGGCGCCAAGACGGTGATCTGGAACGGCCCGATGGGCGTCTTCGAGATGTCCAACTTCGCCGCGGGGACCCGCGCCATCGCCGAAGCCCTGGCCCGCGCCACCGAGAACGGCGCCACGACCATCGTCGGCGGCGGCGACTCCGCCGCCGCGGTCGAGCAGCTCGGCTTCGCCGACCGGATGTCGCACATCTCGACCGGCGGCGGCGCGTCGCTGGAGTTCCTGGAAGGCAAAGAGCTCCCCGGCGTCGTGGCGCTGGACGACAAGTAGGACGCAAGGGATGAGGGGCGAGGGATGAGGGACGAGAAGGAGGGACCCGAAAGCCGCCGCCTTTTCTCATCCCTCATCCCTCGCCCCTCATCCCTTCCCCGCGCCCCCTTCCCGCCACGCCCGGTCCGGCGCGGCGGGGCGGAGCCCTCCGTCGACTGGCGCATCCGCGCCGCCGTCGCCGTTTTTGGCGCCCGGCGACTCATCAAGGGGGCGCTGCGGCGCCGGCTGGAGCTGACCGGGCTGGGCTGGGACGAGATGGCGCCCGTGCTCGCCCGCATCCGCACCGTCGAAGGCTGGGCGCGCGTCTGGCAGGCGGAGGCCGAGGCGTCGCAGGCGCGAGGCGACTTCCGCCGCGCCGCCGCGCAGGCGTTTCTGGGCCACCTGCTCCTGTCGCCCTACAACCCCCGGAAGGAGATCCTGCTGGATTTGCTGCGCCGCGCCCAGGTCCGGGACCGGAAGGCCCGGTCCGACATCGATTTCGAGCGGGTAGCTCTGGCGGAGGGCAAGCTCGTCGCGTACCGGGAAACCCCGAAGCACGTCAGCAAGCCCCCCGTGCTGCTGCTGCCGCCCCTGGCCTCGACCAAGGAGGAGCTGTGGGTGCTCGGGGACCCCCTGCTCGCCGCCGGGCACCCCGTCCTGCGCATCGACCTGCCCGGCCAGGGCGAGTCCCCCGCCCCCCTTTCCATCGACGCCGAGCGGGTCCTGATGCACGCCCTCGACGAGTTGGGCGTCAGCGCCGAAACCGGCTGCTTCGCCGGCGGCATCAGTCTGGGAGCCTACTTCGCGCTCCGGCTGGCCGGCGCGGACCCCGGACGGGTGCGCGGCGTTTTCGGCGTCTCGCCCCCGGCCATCGTCACCCCCGAACAGTGGGCGAAGCAGGAAGAGGTCGTCTGGCAGTACCTCGACCTGTATTTCGCCACCGAATCCCGCGACGAGACCTACCGCATCGGCCTGTCCATGCGCCTCGACGACGTGGTATCCGGTGTGGCCTGCCCCGTCCTCCTGTACCACGCCTCCTACGACCCGATCTCCCTGCCCGACCGCCGGGAGCGCTATCAGGCGGCGCTCGCCCACGCCCCGCTGACCGACCACATGCTGTCCGACATGCACGGCTGCACGCTCCACCTGAAGGACACCATCGCCCCCGCCGTCGTGGACTGGTGCGACGGGATTCTCGCCGCGGGGCCCGCCGGGAGGTAGAGGCCCGCCCGGCAGGGAACCTATCCCCGCCTCTCCTTTGGCCGGGACGCGCGCCGGGCGGGAAAGGCGACACGCCGTCCCAAGGAGCGCCCCATGGCCGCCGCCGCCCCGGAACCCGGAACCGCCGCCCCCGTCACCCCCGCCGAGTACGCCCTCGTTCTTGCGCGCTGCCAGTCTCTGCCACCCCTGCAGAACACCTGTCTCGTCAACGACTACATCGAGAACCTGTTGCTGGCCGTCCTCGACTATCGGGTTCGCCCGGCGGTCGTCGGTCGCGCCATCGGCCACTACCATCGCCACGTCCGCCCCGCCGTGCGCGACCACGAACAGCTAACGGCCCTGCTGGCAGGCCACCCGGATACCGAGGACGGAAACCGCGGCATCGCCGGATTCCTCTGGGGCCGCCCGTTCTGGAACCGCGTCGCCCTGCTCCGTCGGCTCGTCGCCTATTTCGAGAAGGAGGGTGTCACCACACAGGACGCCCTGCGCGGGTGGGCTTTTCGCACCGACTACCCGGCGTTCGAGGGGCGCGTCGCGGGCGCCGGTCCCGTTCTTTTCAAACAGCTCGTGCTGCGCCAGGGCGTCGAGACCGTCAAGCCCGACGCCTGGGTCCACCGGTTCCTGTACGGCGTCCTGGGGCGCCCCGTCGGCGACCTCGCCGCGGTCGCCGTGCTGGGGCGCGCGGCGCGCGAGGCGGGCCTGAACGCGTGCGAGCTGAACGGGCGCATCTGGGAGCACGAGCGCGGCCTCGCCGGCGACGACGCGATGCGCCACGTTTTTCTCAGCCACTCCGACGAAGACGCGGCCGCCGCGGGCGCGGTCTGCCGCGTTCTGGAGGCGGAAAACATCCGGTGCTGGATCGCCCCCCGCGACGCCGCCCCCGGCCCGCTCGCGGGAGAGTCCGTCATGGACGGCCTGATCGAATGCCCCGTCGTCGTCCTGATCTTTTCCGCGCACGCCGCCCGTTCCCACCGCGTCCTGCGCGAGGCGCATTTCGCCGCCGAGAACGGCGGCATCGTCCTCGCGCTGCGCATAGAGCCGGCCGAGGCGCCCGAGGCGCTTTCGTCCGGTCTCGGCCCCGACGCCTGGCTCGACGCCTTCCCGCCGCCGCTGGAGGGCCACGTCGCCCGGCGTCTCGTGCCGGCGGTCCAGGAACTGCTGGCGCGGGACGAAAACGACGCTTCGACAACGCCCGACGAAGCCGGCGGCGGGCGCGTCGCCTGCGCCTACTGCGGCCGCCTCAACCCGGCCACGGCCCGCTTCTGCGACAACTGCCGGTACGAGTTCGCGCAGAACGCGCCGCAGGAGTTCGCCGGAGGCGACCAGCCCTATCTGCGGTGGCTGGAGGCGCACCCCGGCGGTTTCGTCCTCGACACCTCGCGCAACAAAGATCCCGGCTACATGGTCCTGCACCGCGCCGCGTGCCACTTCATCGCCCGGTACCTGCCGCCCGCCGAGCCGGGCGCCTTCACGGAGCGCGCGTACATCAAGGTCTGCGCCCCCGACGTGGAGGGCCTGGAACGGTGGGTCAAAAAGCACGGGCGGCCGGACGGCTCGTTCAGCCGGACCTGCTCGGTCTGCTGCCCGGCGGGATGAGACCGCCTCGTGGGGGCGGCGCGAAGGAATCCGCGTGTCCGGCGGCGAACCACTAAGCCCGGTCGGATTTCGGGGACAGCGAGGAGAAACGAAACGTGGCGCGTACGCCCATCATCGCGGGCAACTGGAAGATGAACAAGGGGACGGACGGCGAGGCGACCGAACTCGTTCGCGAGCTGAAGCCGCTGGTCGCCGGGTCGGGCGGGGCCGAGGTGGTCCTGTGCCCGCCGTACACCGCCCTCCATGCCGTCCGCCAGGCGATCGAAGGCACGAGCCTGCGGCTCGGCGCGCAGGACCTGTTCTGGAAAAACACCGGCGCCTACACGGGCCGGATCTCCGGCCTGATGCTGGCGGACGCGGGCGTCACCTACGTGATCGTCGGGCACTCCGAGGCGCGCGGGCGCTTCGGCGTCCCGGAGCCGGACTTCACGCCCGACGTGCTGAAGCATTTCGGGGAAACGGACGTCACCGTGAACCGCAAGACGAAGGCCGCGCTCGACACGGGCCTCGTCCCCATCGTCTGTGTCGGCGAGACCCTCGTCGAGCGGCAGAACGGGCACACGGACGGCGTCGTGCAGACCCAGGTCCAGGCCGCCCTGAACGCCGTCTCGGCCGAGCAGGCGGCCGGCATCGTCTTCGCCTACGAGCCCGTCTGGGCCATCGGGACCGGCGAGGTCTGCGGTGCCGACGAGGCGGACCGCGTGTGCAGCGTCGTGCGCGCCACGGTCGCCTCCCTGTACGACGACCAGACGGCGGGCGACGTCCGCATCCAGTACGGCGGCTCGATGAAGCCCGACAACGCCGCCGACCTGCTGGCCCGCCCGCACATCGACGGCGGGCTGATCGGGGGAGCGAGCCTCAAAGCGGCCGATTTCGCCGCCGTCGTCGGGGCGGCGCGGGCTTAGGCACGAGGGCGCGCAGCCCACCGCGCGCCCGGGAACCACAGGAAGGAAACCATACCATGCGGATTCGGCAGAAGGAAATCCAGAAGGCGCGCAAGCGCAAGGAAGAACGCAAGAAGGCGGAACAGAAGCTGAACGCTCCGGCGCCCGCGGCCGCCGCGCCATCCTCGAGGAGGTGCTGCTCTCGGTGATGTACGACCTGCCGAGCCGCAGCGACATCGGCAAGTGCGTCATCGACCAGAAGGTGGTGGCGGA
>CADCTO010000127.1 GCA_902805585.1 uncultured Armatimonadota bacterium
CCCAAGCCCTGGAACCACTACCGCTAGATTATTCAGACAGTCACTATGTTTCTTTTCCCGGGGGAGGAGGGAGCGCCTACACGTCCAGCCCCACCGCGCGCATCAGGGCGATGGCGTTGCTCTTTTCGACGACGCCGTCCCGCAGCACGTAGTCGAACGACATCTTGCCGTCCCGCAGGTCGTCCTGGAAATGCACGTTGGACGCGCGCGGCGCCATGTCCTCGGCGATGCGCGCCAGCGCCAGGTCGTGCGTCGTGATCAGGCCCACGGCGCCCGCGCCGACGAGCGTCCGCACGACGGCTTCGGCGCCCTGACGGCGGTCGTGCGAGTTGGTGCCGTGCAGGATCTCGTCCAGCAGAAACAGGAGCGGGAGCGGCCCGTGCGCCAGATCGACGACCTGCCGCAGCCGCGTTATCTCCGCGTAGAAGCGCGACACGCCTCCCTGGAGCGAATCCTGCGTGCGGAGCGACGCGCCGACCGCCACCGGCGTCAAACGCACTTCGGCCGCCCGCACCGGTGCGCCAGCCAGTGCCAGAACCGCGTTCGTGCCCACCGTCCGCAGCAGCGTGCTTTTGCCCGACATGTTCGAGCCGCTGACGATCAGGAGCTGCCGGTCTTCGTCGAGCCGGACGTCGTTGCGCACCGCTTGAGCCCCGGACAATAGCGGGTGCGCCAGTCCTTTGCCGTGGAAACAGACGCCGTTTTCCGCGAACTCCGGGAACGGATCTTCGGGATGATCGTAGGCGTAGGCGGCGAGCGCGCACAGCGCCTCGAACTCGCCGACGGCTTGGAGCCACGTGCCCAGATGCGGGCCGTTTTCCGCGCGCCACGCCCCGATGGCGAACGCCCATTGCGTCGACCAGAGCAGCACGAGCGCGACCGGCGCGAAGAACTGGTTGTTCTGGGACTCCAGGAGCTCGACCAGGCGCTGGAGCCGGGCGATCCGCGCCGAGGGCGGCGTCCCCCGCCCGCCCAGGCGGTCGCGGAGCGCCCGTAAAAGCCCGGTTTCCCATTCCTCGGCCTCAAGCCGCTTGAGGAGGAGTGACAGCAGCGCCAGATCCCGGCGCGACCGCTCGATGCCGTGCAGGACGCGCCGGACGTGCGGCCGGACCGCCCGGACAAAGACCTGCCCCGCCAGGAGCGACACGAAGAAAGGGGCCGGGCCGAACCCGGTTCCCCACCCGATCAGTCCGGCCACGCCGCCCGCCGCCAGAAGCGCCGCCCCGGCCCGAAGCCCCGGCCGGGCCGGCTCGATGACCGCACCACCCCAGGCCGTGAGCGCCGCCACATCGACCGCGCCCCGCACGTCCTCGCCGAGCAACGCGAGGTCCTCCCGCAGATCCAGCCGGGGCCGCAGCTCCCGCACGGCTTCGTGACGGGCGCGCAGCGCCTCGACCCCCGCGGGCGCCAGCAGCCACCGGGCCAGACAGTCCTCGCCCGCACGGGTCCTCGCCGTGCAGAGAAGCTCGAAGAGCGAGCCGCGCCCCAGCAGGTCCAGGTCCTCCGCATACGGATGGGCGGGGTCCCGGAAGCGCTCGCCGGTGACGCCCGTCCCCGGCCACCGGCCGTCCAGGCGTGCCAGCCCCGCATCATAGAAAGCGACCGCCCGCGCGGCACGTTCCCGCCGTCCGGTCGCTTCCTGATGCCGGAACACGAGAACGAGAAACAGCAGGGCCGGCGCCGCCAGCCACCCTCCCGAAAGCAGGCGCGGCCCGAGGACAAACCAGGCGACGGCCGCCCCGAGCATAAAGACGACGAGGCGGGCGTTGGAAAGGGCAGCTTCCTCGCGCTCCAAACGCTCCACCGACGTGCGCCGCTCGTCTCGGCGGCGCAGGTATTCCGCACGCGCATCGCATCCGTCCGCACACCCTGATGGTCCACTGCTCGTCATCTCGCCATAGCCTTCTCTGGATCTGTCTCTTGTGGGGTGAACGAACCAGGCATTCCCGGACCGCGAAAAGCGGCGGGGAGGGACCCGCAGGCCCCTCCCCGCCACCGTAACCGCCGCGCCGCGCTCCCTAGCCTCCGGTGCTGAGGGCGACCTCCAGGACCAGGGCGATCTGGTTGGCCGGCCCCTGGTAGTACTGGACGCGCATGCGGTGCTTGCCCGGCTTGAGCCGGATCGAGCCTTCCTCGGATCGGGTCGAGTGCGTGCCGTCGTTGTCGACGACAAGCTCGTCGTTGATGAACAGCTTCGAGCCGTCGTCGGACGTCAGCCGGAAGCGGTACGTGGCCGCCTGCCGGACCGTGAACGTTCCCTTGTAGTCGATGGCGAACCACTCGAACCGGTCGGTGACGCCGGGGAACCCCTCGTTGAACGCCCGCGTCGGCAGGTTCAGCTCCGTCGCGTAGATGCTCCCGACGGGCTTCATCTTCGAGAAGTCCGGCAGGCGGGGCGTACCGGCGTCAAGGAAGTAGATGTCCCCTTTCAGCGAGAACGGCACCTGTTTGGCCGTC
>CADCTO010000128.1 GCA_902805585.1 uncultured Armatimonadota bacterium
TTGATTTGGAGCGCAGGGGTAAAGAGTGGGCGCGCGCCCACTCTTTCTTTCATAATTGTCTGCCCAATTCCGACGCCCGACGTTGGAGAAACACCGTACCGGGCGCGCAAGCAGGGGAAAGCGGGGCACCATGAACGCAGAATTCATCGACGCACTGCGGCAGATCGAGCGGGAAAAGGACATCCCCTTCGACGTGCTGGTGGAGGCGCTGGAGACCGCACTTTCGACGGCGTACAAGAAGAGCTTCAACATCACCGAGGATGTGAACCTGCGCGTCGAGCAGGGCGGCAAGACGCCGTTCAAGGTCTTCCGCAAGATGACCGTCGTCGAGAACGTCGAGAACGAGCACGCCGAAGTGACGCTCCCGGACGCCCGGTCCCGCTACAAGCCCGACGCCAACCTGGGCGACACGGTGGAGGAGCCGCTCGCGCCGCGCGACTTCGAGCGCATCGGCCGCATCGCCGCCCAGACCGCCAAGCAGGTGGTCGTGCAGCGCATCCGCGAGGCGGAGCGCGACAAGATCTTCGACGAGTACAACGACAAGGTCGGCGAGGTCATCACCGGCACGGTCTCGCGCCGCGAGGGCTCGACGATCCTGATCGCGCTGGGCAAGCTCGAAGCGATCCTGCCGTCCAAGGAGCAGGTGCCGACCGAGCCGTACCGCTTCAACGACCGCATCAAGGTGTTCGTGCTCGAAGTGCGCAAGACGCCCAAGGGGCCGCAGGTGGTCGTGTCGCGCTCGCACCCGTCGATGATCCGCCGGCTGTTCGAGCTGGAGGTGCCCGAGATCCACGACGGCATCGTCTCGATCAAGCAGGTGGCGCGCGAGCCGGGCGCCCGCTCCAAGATCGCCGTGGCGAGCCGCGACGACCGGGTGGACGCGGTCGGCTCGTGCGTCGGGCACCGCGGCGCGCGCGTGCAGGCGGTCGTCAACGAGCTGTACGACGAGAAGATCGACATCGTGCGCTGGAGCATGGACAACCGGCAGTTCATCACCGAGTCGCTGTCGCCGGCCCGCGTGACGAGCGTGACGCTGAACGAGGAGAGCAAGGGCGCGTTCGTGGTCGTGCCGGACAACCAGCTCAGCCTCGCCATCGGCAAGTCCGGGCAGAACGTGCGCCTGGCCGCGCGCCTGACGGGCTGGCGCATCGACATCCGGTCGGACACGCAGGTGGCGAAACAGGCGTTCCTGGACGCCGCCGCCGCGCTCCAGTCCGCGCCGGAAGACCCGGAAGCCGAGGCGCTCCTGCCGCCGATCACCTTCGGGGACGAGCTGCCGCCGATCACCTTCGGCGACCCGCTGCCGGAGCCGGAACCGCCGGAAGCGGAAGCGGAGCAGGCGCCGGAGGACACGGCTTCGTCGAACGGTTCGGGGCCCGGCGGCGGGCACCCGGCGCTGCCGCCGGACGAGGCGGCCTGACGTGACCGCCGGCGGGCCGACGGACGGGGCCGCCGCGGGCGCGCCCGCGGCGGCCAAACGCCGGGTGCCCGTGCGCACCTGTGTGGCGTGCCGGACGACGGGCGGGAAGCGCGCGCTGCTGCGCGTGGTCCGGCTCCCCGAGGGGCAGGGCGTGGCGCTGGACCCGACGGGCAAGAGATCGGGGCGCGGCGCCTACGTGTGCCCCACGGCCGCGTGCGTCGCGCTGGCATTAAAGCAGAAAAAACTGGAACGCTCCCTGAAAACGCCGATACCGGACGCGCTCGCCGACGCGCTGCGCGCCGCCGGCGCGGAGACCGCGGCAGCCGACGCTTAGCCAGGCGCCGCGGGGCGGGGGAGTGGGAAGGGGCCGACGGCCCCTTTTGTTTCGTCCGGACGGAACGGACACAGGGTCGGTCATTACATCACGGCGCGCCGCCGGAGAGATCCGGCGGCAAGGGGGAACCCTATGCAATTCTAAGCGCGTTCGATCAGGGAAGGTGAGGTGGCAGGTATGCCGATCAAGGTATACGAGTTGGCAAGAGAGTTCAAGATGAGTAACACCGAGGCCGTCAAGGCGCTCGGTGAACTGGGTTTCAAGGGGCTGGGACCGTCCAGCGATCTGGAAGACGCCCAGGCGACCACGATCCGGGAGCAGTTGAGCGCCAGGAACGGCGGCGCCAACGGCGCGAACGGCTCCGGCACGGCGGCGCCCGGCGGCGACGCGGGCGCACCGTCGGCGCCGGCGGAAGCGATCGAGATCCCCGGCAACATCACCATCAAGGATCTGGCGGATAAGCTGGGCGTCGGCGCCAACGAGATCCAGAAGGTGCTCATGGGCATGGGCGTGCTGGCCGCTTTGAACCAGCGCCTGGCGCCGGACGCAGTGCTGCGCATCGCGCAGAAGCTGGGCAAGACGGTCCGGATGGCTACGGCCGCCCCGGCGCCCGCCGCCGCCCCCGCGGCGACGGCCCCGGCGGGCGGCCCGGTCGCGGCCACTCCCGTGAAAACGGCCCCGGCCGGACCGACGGCGCGCCCG
>CADCTO010000129.1 GCA_902805585.1 uncultured Armatimonadota bacterium
GGGATGGGCCTGCCGTTCGCGCTGCGGCTGCTGGAGTCCGAGGTGCCGCCCAGCGTCCGCGTGGGCCGGACGTTCTTCGAAGGCGTGCCGCCCGGTGGCGACCGGGAGTTCAACTACGCCCTCGCCCTGTGCGACAGCCCGCAGAAGTCCGTCCGCGCGATCGGCCGCGAGTTCGTGCAGGCGCGCCGCGAAACGCTGCCCCGCGAAGACGTGCTGCGGGCCCTGTTCGAGAACCCGGACCCCGAGACGCAGGCGTTCGTCGCCTCGCTGCTCGGGGAGACGCCGCAGCGGCCCGCCGAGACCGCCGCCTTCGACGGCGAGGTGCTGCGCGCGCGGAACCGTGCCCGGGGCGCCAAGGAGCGGGTGAAGGCGCGGCAGGCGGCCGAGCCGGAGCCGACCGTGGACGTCGAAACGCTGCTCGCGCTGGCCCGGAGCGCCGCCACCCCGCGCGACGCCGAATGGGCGCTGGCGCAGCTCGCCCGGCTGGCGCTGGCCGGGCAGCAGATCGAAGGCTTCTCCCTGGACGGGGTGGCCGGAGGATAGAAAGACCATGGAAGTGACACAAGCCTACGCGCGGCCGAGCGGCGCGACGATGGACGCCGGCGGCCTGCACCTTTCCGTGTCCGCCGAACTCTCCCGGCCCGGCGTCTCGCTGGACGCCCAGGTGCGGGACAGCCTCGCCTATGCGCGCGTCATGCTCGCGCTTTACGATGTGGTGTCCGGCGACTTCCGCGCCAAGCCCAAGGATCACAGCGCTTATCAGGCCTGGGTGCAGGAGCGGTACCTGGAGGAACTGGGTGCGGAGATGGGCAAGGAGCTCCGCCGCATCCCCGGCCTGAACGAGCGCAGGGAGATGCTCAAACGGCGCATCGGCGAGGTGCAGGAGCAGGTCCGGCCCCTGGAGCGCGTCGTCTTTTCGGCGGACTTCTACCAGGCCCGCGCCAAGTACTTCAAGTGGCTCTGGGACCACGACAAGACCGCCTGGATGATCCTGGATCCGGTCGTCAGCGTCCACCCGGACTGCGTCGTCTTCGAAGTCTTCAGCATCGACGAGTCCTCCTACGGGCGCGTGACCGTCCCGATGGACAAGCTCGATGTTTTCGGCGAGACCGTCTTCGGCACGACCAACGTCGACTACAGCCGGGCGCTCGCCGACGAGATCCGGCGCGTGCGCTCGTACCGTCCCGCCTTCCTGCAGATCCAGTCGGGCGGCGTCACCCTGTCCACGGGCGCGGGCGAACGGGTCGAAAAGAAGATCGACCTGCCGCCGTCCTGGGTGCGCGGCTTCCTGCAGGTGCAGTCCGCGGCGGCCTTTTCCGGCGTCGACCTGACGCTGAGCGCGAACACCCTCGCCGAGGTCCTGAGCGTCCTGCGGCGCCGGCGCGAGGACGCCGGGCCGCGCTCACTGCGCTTCGTGCTCGCGCCCGGGCAGATGCCGACGGTCGTCGTCGAGCCCTGGAACGTCGAGGTCAAGGAGCACACGCACGCCTTCGCCGGCGACTACACCGGCGACATCCGCATCTGGGGCCGCCGCCGGCTGTTGTCGCTGGAGTCGCTGCTCCCGCACGCCGAAAAGGTGCAGGCGCGCCTGCTCGGGACCGGCATGCCGTCGTACTGGACCGTGTTCCAGAAGAGCCACCGCTTCGACCTGGGGCTGTCGGGCTGGACGCAGAACGACTGGTCGCGCGCCGCGCGGTTCGACCTGCTCGCCTCGACCGCGGGCGTCTCCGACGGCGACGTGGCCCAGGCCGCGCAGATCCTGGAGCAGAAGCTGCGCCTGTCGCCCGAGGAACTGGCCGCGCAGTCCGACCTGTCCCGCGAGGTCGCCACGTCCGCCTTGCAGCGTCTGTGCCGCGAGGGCCGCGCCATGTTCGACCTGGCGGCGGGCGTGTACCGCTGGCGTCAGCTCCTGCCGTTCCCGGTGGAATTGAGCGACGACGGGGACCAGCGCCTGACGCTGGCGCGCCGGCTCGTCGCCACGGGCGGCGTCCGCTTCCTCAAACCCGGCGAGGAGGACGAGGACGAGGCCCCGGCGTTCGGGATGCCCCTAGCGGACGAGACGACCACGCGCTACCGCGCCCAGGTGCGCGGCGGGGAGAGCAAGCGCGAGCGCAAGTTCAGCGTCGTGCTGGACCTGGACGCCGACGGCCGGGCGCGCTTCGTGTCCTGCACCTGCGCCTGGCACCGCCGCGAGAAGTTGCGCAAAGGCCCCTGCGCGCACATCCTGGCGGCCACCGTGCTCGCGTCGCAGCAGACCGTCGGCGCCACCGCCGCGGCCGAGCCCGCCGAAGCCGGGAAGGGTGGGGCGGCCACGCTGCGCCCGGACCGCTTCAAGGGCCAGACTTTCGTCTTCACGGGCGCGCTGACCCTGTTCACGCGCGAGCAGGCCGAGGCGCTGGTCGAGCAGGGCGGCGGCAAGGCGTCTGGCAGCGTCAGCCGCAACACCACGTACCT
>CADCTO010000130.1 GCA_902805585.1 uncultured Armatimonadota bacterium
GCTAGCCAGGTTCTCGACCTTTTCCCCGAAGTTCCGCCGGTAGAGCTTCGCCGCACCCGCGCCCGACGAGCCGATAAAGCCGATCGCGAAGCGCGGGTCATAGGCCATAGTGACCAGCGCCGCCTTGCCGTAGCGGCTCAGCCCCTCGATGGCGACCCGCTTGGCGTCCACCGCTTTGTCGGTCTCGAAGTAGTCGAGCGCGCGGCTCGCGCCCCAGGCCCAGGCCCGGAGCGCGCCCCAGTCGTCCGGCTTGCGCGGCTCGCCTTTGTTGACGAGCCCGATGATGCCCTCGCGCAACCCCGCGCCGTGGTCCGCCTGGTAGCTGGTGGGCACGAGGACGGCGTAGCCCCAGCCTTTGCCGAGGACCTGCTCCTGCCAGCTCGGTCCGGCTCCGGGGGGCGGCGTGAAGGCGGGTGCTCCCGGGCGCGTTGGGAACATGAAGCCGAACTCCATGACAACGGGGACGGGCTTGGTCGCGTTCGCCGGCGTGGTGAGCGTGAGATGGATGTCCACCTTGATCGCGGGGTGGGCGCTGTTGTCCACGTGCCCGACCAGCTTCCTGGTAATCGCCGGAATCGCCCCCCTGGTCTCCCGAATCGTTTCGACCACCTCCCAGGTTACCCTGGGGGTGACTTTCGGGACGCGGCCGTACACCTCGCGATCGAACTCCTCGAAGAGTTCGAGGCGACGCCGGTTCCATTCGCCGGCATTTGTCACCTTTTTGCCGTTCTTGAAGGCGAGTGGGTCCGGGAGGGTGTACGTGCCCACCCTGGACTCGTCCGCGTTGGCGGCGTCGGGCGCGCTGGGATTGCCGCTCGCGCCCGGACGCAGCGCGGTGATCCCCAGTTGTTCCAGCAGGTGCTTGTGGTCGGCCTGCGTCCTGACCTGCTGTTCGGGCGACGGGCCGAACCGCGGCGGCTGTTGTCGCGCTGGATTTTGTGGACCGGGCGTCGTCGTAGCCGGGGCGGTCTGCGGTTGAGGAAGGTTCATGGCATTCAGCAGCATCAGTGCGGCAAAAACAGTCATCGTCTTTTCCCACCAGGTGAAATCGATCCGTGAAGCGTTTTACACCCGGGCGACGCTCGATCCTACGGCGGTCCGGTGCGCGACCACGGTAAGGGCATTGTACCCGCGCCGGCACCCGGGCGGGCGCGGGTACAATGCCCCGGAGAACCCAACGAGTCCGGGAGGTGGGGATGGTCGCGTGGTGTCGCAGAGTCGCCGAGGATCCGCGGTTTCAGGCGTTCATCCTGGGCGTGATCGTGTTCAACGCCGTGTTGATGGGGCTGGAAACGTCGCGGCCCCTGATGCACGCCTACGGGCCGGGGTTCGCCGCCATCAACGCTGCGGTGCAGGCCGTCTTCGTGGCCGAGATCGTGATCCGCCTGCTCGCACACGCGCCCCGCCTGGACCGCTTCTTCACGGACGGCTGGAACGTCTTCGATTTCATCATCGTCACCCTGTCGCTGCTCCCCGTCGCCGGGCCGTTCGCGACGGTCTCGCGGCTGGCCCGCCTGCTGCGCGTCACGCGGGTCGTGTCCCTGTCGCCGGACCTGCGCCTGATCATCGGCACGATGCTGCGCTCGATCCCGTCGCTGGGAAACGTCGCCATGCTCCTCGGGGTGCTGATCTACGTGTACGCGATCGCCGGGTTCTACCAGTTCAATCGAACCGCCCCCGAAGACTGGGGCACGCTCGGTGCCGCGCTGCTGAGCGTGTTCCAGATGCTGACGCTGGAAGGGTGGGTCGAGATGCAGGCGGCGGTACTCCCCCGCCACCCCTACGCCTGGATCTTCTTCGGCACCTTCGTGGTGATCGGCATCTTCATCGTGCTCAACCTGTTCATCGCGGTGGTCCTCAATAACCTGGAGAAGGTGCAGGCCGAGGAGCGCGCGGAGGAGCAGGCAGGGGACGCGCCGGAGCAGGACCTGCTGCGGCAGGTCGAGGCATTGAAGGCGCAGCTCGACGCGTTCGAGACCGTGCTGCGGAACCAGCGGCAGCAGAACACCACGGGCGCGGCGAACACGGGCTCAGCGGGCGGCGGAGATATCGCCGCCCGCTGAGCCGGGGCGCGACCGACTACCGGGGTGCTGAAGCGGGGTCCGGGGAAGCGGCCGGATTCGGAGCGGTTCGGGGGGCGCCGGAAGGCCGCAGCGTCGTCTCCGCCGCGCTCACGCGTCCGCCGGCAGCGGCGAGCTGGGCCTTCAACGCCGCGAGGCGCGCCCGGAGCGCTTCCAGGTCGGCGCGCAGGGCAGCGACATCCGCTTTGGTGGCGAAGTTGCCCTCGCGGAAGGTGCGGGCAAGCTCTTCTTTGGTGACGAACCGGGAAAGGTCCGGCTGCTGCCCGCGGGCGGCGGGTGCCGTGCCGGCCGGGGCCGAAGGCGTCGGCGCGGCCTGCGCTGCCGGGGCGGCCGCCAGCAGAAGGGCGGCGGAGGCGGCGGCGGTGGCGA
>CADCTO010000131.1 GCA_902805585.1 uncultured Armatimonadota bacterium
AGGTCGCGCGCTCGGCGGCGACGAAGCGGAACCTCATGACGGGACCGCCTCCCGGGCGAAAAAAGCCGCGGCCCTTTTCAGGATCTCGTTCTCCTGCTCGAGCCGCTTGTTCTCGCGCCGCAGCCGGGCCAGCTCGGCGGCCTCCGCCTTCTGCCGCGCCAGGGCCTCGGCCGAGCCGGCCGCGAGGTGCTCGTTGCGCCACATCCGGAGCTGGTTCGGGTGCACCCCGAGTTCCTCGGCGACCGCCTGCAGCGGCCGCCCACTCTCCTCGAGCAGCCTCACGGCTTCGGTCTTGAACTCGCCCGTGAACCGGCGTCGCGTCCTGGGCATCGATTTTCTCCCGGCTGGAACAGGTCGACCTTAGCGACCCGTCCACGCCGCCGGGGGAGGCTCAGATCGCGCCGATGAACCCGGCGTAGGCTCCCCCGAAACCACGCGCTGTCATACCGGCGAACGGATGAACTGACTTTCCGAAGGTGAGGCACAATCCGGGCCGCCTCCGCTCCCTTTACGACCAGCCCTGGATCAGGAAGGTCACTTCATAGGATCGGCGGTATAAGGCGCGGTTTTCAGAACCCTGGTGGCTTGTGAGCCTTTCGGCATCCAGCAGGCACGGCGCTGGTTTCCTGTGCCACCGGCACGAGGAGGCGAGCATGGCGACGAGTGCCACGGCCTTGGTGGCGGGGATCATCGACCGGGTCGAGGCGCGGCCGTACGGGACTGGGCGCCCGCCCATGCCGACCGTCAAGGTCGTCGAGGCGCTGCGGTTCTTCCTCCGCGAGGGCGTGCAATGGCGCGAGCTGCGGGCCGTGGCCGGTCACGCTTGCGGCTCCACCTTGCGCCGTCGCTTGGATGATTGGAGCGCCACGGCTTTGCTGCACCGGGTCCATGCCGTGCTGATCCGCATGCTGCGGTCGGGACCCGAGGTCAGGTGGGATGTGGTCGTGGACAGCTGTTCGGTCCGCGCCAAGCGCGGCGGCGAGCTGACCGGCCCCAATCCCACCGACCGCGGCAAGGCCGGGACCAAGTACCACGTGGTAGCCTCGACCGACGGCCTGCCGTTGGGCGTTGTGCCTTCGGCCGCCAACGTCCACGACACGCGCCTCTTCCCGCATCTGCTGCGCCTGGCCCAGGTTGCCTGCGCCGCCATCGGCAGGCTCTACGCCGACGCGGGCTACCACAGCGCGGAGAACCGCAAGCTCTGCCTGGACGACGGCATCCAGCCTCACATCCGCAAGACAGGCGAACCGCACGGCTCCGGGCTCGGCGCGGTCCGCTGCGTCGTCGAGCACGACTGCGCCTGGCTGCTGGCCAACAAGCGCTTGGACCGGCGCCACGACCGGCTCGGCCGCATGATCCTGGCCCTCCTGAACGCCGCCTGCATCTTCATCATCGCCAACCGCCTCAGCGACTTCTGAAAACCGCGCCTAAGCCCCGCGCGGCGCCGCGCCTGCATCGAGCACGTCCGAGGGGAGCTTCAGCTCTCCGAACGCCGGGTGTGCCGAGCACTCGGTCAGCACCGCTCGACGCAGCGCAAGCTCCCGCGGGGCCGGGACGACGAGGAACAGCTCACCGCCGACATCATCGAGCTCGCCCGGCAGTACGGCCGCTACGGCTACCGCAAGATCGCGGAGCTGCTGCGGTCCACGGCGGGCTGGGTGGTCAACGACAAGCGGGTCGAGCGGATCTGGCGCCGCGAGGGGCTGAAGGTCCCGAAGAAGCAACCCAGGCGTGGCCGCCTCTGGCTGGCGAACGGATCGTGCGTCCGGCTGCGGGCCGAGCGCCCGAACCACGTCTGGTCCTACGACTTCGTCGAGGACCGCACCCACGACGGCCGGAAGTACCGCATGCTCAACATCATCGACGAGTTCACGCACGAGTGCCTGATGATCCGGGTCGCCCGCCGGCTCAAGGCCACGGACGTGATCGACGTCTTGTCCGACCTGTTCATCCTGCGCGGCGTGCCGGGCCATATCCGCTCCGACAACGGACCGGAGTTCGTCGCCAAGGCTGTCCAAGAATGGGTCACGGCTGTGGGTGCGAAGACCGCCTACATCGCCCCGGGTAGCCCGTGGGAGAACGGCTTCGTCGAGAGCTTCAACGCCCGGCTCCGCGACGAGCTACTCGACGGCGAGATCTTCTACAGCCTGCGCGAGGCGCAGGTCGTGATCGAGGGCTGGCGGCGCCACTACAACACCGTGCGTCCGCACGCCTCGCTCGGCTACCGGGCGCCGGCACCGGAGGTGTTCGTACCTGCGCTCGCCGCACGGACGGCTGCGCCGCTCAGGCCAGCCTCACCGACCACCCGGGTCATGGCCCCGAGACCGGTCATGCACTAACATTCATCCCGGACCACCCAATGGGGGCCGGCCACGACGTCCGGGGCGGGCCAGCTGGACCGCTCACGCCGCCCCCGAAAGCACCACCTGCAAGCTCTGCGCGTATAAAC
>CADCTO010000132.1 GCA_902805585.1 uncultured Armatimonadota bacterium
ACTTTTACATCCCCGACGGCACGCGCACGGTTTCGAATTATTGGAGGGGATCGCCCGGGACCCACCTCGTCTTCGGCCCGACCGGAGAAATGGTCCGGGAAGTCAAGGCCCACGCGCAATACGTCTTGGTTCCGGTTCCTGAAGGCATGGACGGCAGGCTACGGCTTCCAGTCCCTTCGCCGCGGGAAAAGCCAGCCGACGGCTGCTCGCTTCTGGCGGCAGCACGACCCGCGGCCCAGAAGAGCCGCACGGAGAGGAATCGTTAGTATGAATCCGATCGAAGAGTTGCGGGCGGCCCTGCACCGGCGCCGCGTCTCGCGGCGCGCGATGCTGCGCACGCTCGGCGGCGGGGCGGCGCTCGCGGCCGCCGGCATGGCGCTGCCGGGCTGCGGCAGCGGCGGGAACGTGGACGAGGCGTCCCGCCAGACCTCGCAGACGGACCTGAACGTCCTGAACTTCGCGCTCAACCTGGAGTACCTGGAGGCCGAGTTCTACCTGCGCGCCGTCAACGGCGCGGGGCTGGCGCCCGAGGACGCCGGCGCGGGCGCCGGCCAGGTCACCGGCGGGCGGCAGGTCGCCTTCACCACGGACGCCTTCCGGCAGTACGCCGTCGAGATCGCCGCCGACGAGCTGGCCCACGTCCGGTTCCTCCGGAGCGCGCTGGGCAACGCCGCCGTCCCGCGGCCGGCCATCGACCTGTCGAACTCCTTCAACGCCGCCGCGCAGGCCGCGGGCCTGGGCGCCAGCTTCGACCCGTTCGCCAACGAGGTGTTCTTCCTGCACGGGGCGTTCGTGTTCGAGGACGTCGGCGTGACCGCCTACAAGGGCGCCGCGCGGCTGCTGACCAACAAAGACTTCCTGGAAGCCGCCGCGGGCATCCTGGCGGTCGAGGCCTACCACGCCGGCGAGATCCGCACCCTCCTCTTCAGCCTCAAGGACGTCGTGGCGCCCGGCATCGGGCGGCGCGTCGAGGAGATCGTGCAGGCGATCTCGGACCTGCGCGACAACGCCGACGGCGCGGGGGACACCGACCAGGGCATCACGCTGGGCGGCCAGGCCAACATCGTGCCCACCGACGCCAACGCGATCGCCTTCTCCCGGACCACCGCGCAGGTGCTCGCCATCGCCTACCTGGGCGGCTCGGGCAGCGGCGGGTTCTTCCCGCAGGGCCTCAACGGCGCCATCAAGTAGCCGGATAATGCGAAGCCTGCCGGTCCGCAAATCGGCGGACCGGCAGGCTTCGCATTCCCGTACCGCCGGTGGTCAGGCCGCGCGCTGTCCCGGCTCGGCGTCCTCCGGGAGCACGCCGTTGACGAGCCGCGGGAGGCGAGCCGCCCGCGGCTCGCCGCCGTTCGCGAGCCGTACCAGTTTGCGCTCGGTTTTTTCGCGGTACATGTGGGCGTCCGCCACGGAGATCAGCGTCGTGCAGTCCGTGCCGTCGCCGGGAAAGCACGCGGCGCCGATGCTCACGCCCAGGTGCAGTGCGCCCAGCCGGGGGTGGATCAGCCCGGGTTCGTACTCTTCCACCGCTTTCTCGATCCGCCGGGCCATGGCCTCGGCCTCCGCGGCGCCGGCGTCTTCCAGCACGATCAGGAACTCGTCGCCTCCGTAGCGGGTGACGATGTCCCGCTTGCGGACCGTTTCGCGGAAAAGCCGGCCGAGGTCTTCCAGCACCTCGTCCCCCTTCTGGTGCCCGAAGTTGTCGTTGATCGGCTTGAAACTGTCCAGATCGAGGCACAGCAGCGCAAAGCCAGGGGGCGCGTCCCTCGAGATGAGGGTCAGCGCGTTCCCGATCGGGTTCTTGCAGCGCTGCTCGACGTACTCGGTCAGGTAGCGGGCGTTGTACAGGCCGGTGAGCGGGTCGGTGACGGCGTGGCTGCGCGTACGGTCGAACAGGATGCCGTTGTACAGGGCCATGGCCGCACGCTCGGCGATCATCTCCAGGAGCTGCTGGTCGTGGGTGCCGAACGCGTTGCCGTGCGGGCTGTACAGGTTGATCGTGCCCAGCGCCTCGCCCTGGTGGACGATGGGCACGATCAGCGCGGTCGCCATCGGCACCCATTCGGCCGTACGCGCGCCCGTGAGCAACAGGTCGTCGGGGTCGTACTCGCCCAGATAGGTCCGCCGGTCCCGCAGCACCTCGACCGAGCGGCTCCGGCCCCCCAGGGTGCGACAGCCGTCGAAAAAGTCGCGGTTCACGCCGATCACGGCGCGGGCGGTGAGAGCCTCGCTGCCTTCTTCCTGCAGAAGAAAGAGGCAGGCGGTGCCGGGCAGGATGGCTTCCAGCTTGCGCGCCAGAATCTCCAGCGTCTCCTGCAGGCCGAGGCTTGACGAAAGCGTCTGCGCCACCTCGTACAGCGCCCACAACTCGGACGAGGCGCGATAGATATCGCGCGCCGCTTCGTCGGCTTTCGTCGTCGCCTTGGCGGGCGCGGGCTCGACCACG
>CADCTO010000133.1 GCA_902805585.1 uncultured Armatimonadota bacterium
CGTCCAGTACGACTTCGCGGAGCCTACATCGGCACCCTGATCCAGCAGCAGGCGTACGATGTCCGTGAATCCTCCCGCTGCCGCCGCCGCGACTGCGGCGGAGCCTCGATAGGCACCCCGATCCAGCAGCAGACGCACGATGTCTATGTAGCCCCGCCCTGCCGCCGCCGTGACTGCCGATGTGCCGGTCAGGTCGTTGCTGCGCAGTCTCGCGCCGCGCTCCAGCAGCAGACGCACCAGGTCGCGATGGCCCATCCAAGCGGCGCACAACAGCGCGTCGCCGCCGGTCGGTGGGAAGGGGTTGAGCTTTGCACCGCGGTCCAGCAGCAGAAGCACGATGTCGGTGTGCCCCCGGTGCGCCGCGGCCGTCAGAGCCGTGTAACCGTACTCCGTGCCGTTGGCATCTACGCCGCCGTCCAGCAGAGCCCGCACCGCCGGCTCGTCCCCACGCAATGCCGCCTCCCAAAGGTCCTCGTTGAGCGTGGGCCGAGCGTAGCGCGTCGCCGCAAGGCGCCGCGCCATTCGGTACAGGAGTTGCTCCAGAGATTCCATGGAAGCGTCCCCTCTGGATCAATACGGCAGATGGGTCTGGGTTTCCTGGGGCTGCGCGCGCCGCCGAGTAGTCAACCGGTTGCGGTCGTCATCTCGGCGGCGGTGTTTCGAAAGGCGTCTGGAACGCGCTTTCCCAGACCCGGCAGGCGGGCCGCTTGACGCCTTTCTCGTCCACGAGCCCGCAGTCCCGCCACGCCGCGAAGAACTCGGGGGAGGACGCCTGGATCTTGTCCCACAGCGCGTCGTAGTCGCGGTACAGGTAGCTGATGACGAAGGCGAACCGGCGTGTCTGGGCAAGGCGCAGTAGCTTCTCGTAGTAGGCGCGTTGCCGGGCGGGCGTGCCGGCGATCACGATCCCGCTCTTGGGGAAGGTCAGTTTCTCCGCCGCCTCGCCGGTTTCGACGAAGGCGTAGGGCTTGTCGTAGGCGTCGAAGCTGCGGGTGAGCCACGCCAGCGACGTATCGACGTCCCCGGATAGGCCGGCGAGGAATGGGTAGAAGCTGACCGCCACGAGGTCGTTGCAGGGCATGATCTGCCGGAAGGCCCGGAGCATGTCTGTGTTCTCCTTGCCGGAGGCGCCGTGGTTCAGCAGGTTGTGCAGGGTGAACGAGGCGAAGACCCGAAGGCGGGGGTGCTTCCTCTTGAGTTCCCGGTAGACGTGCCTGTGCAGCTCCACGTAGGCGGCCCATCGGGCCGGGGAGGCGCCGTACAGTTCGTTGACTTCGATGCCGATGCCGAGGTAGTCGGGGCGGAAGAACGCGACGGCGCGCTCGCAGTAGTTCAGGTACGCGCGCTTGACGTCCGGGTCGTCGAAGGACTTGTTCGCGAACGCCGCGGGGACCGGCAGGTTCTCCTTTTCGCCCCAATAGTTGGACAGGGCGTTCCCGCGGCCGGGGGACAGGCCGAGGTAGACCCGCGCGCCGGGCAGCAGATCCTTGCGGCGCTGCCACTCGGCAGTCAGGTTCTTGTGGAACGGCTTGTTCTCCAGCGCTTCGGTCCAGGGCACGCTTTCCATGTGCTGCGCGATGATGTCCGCGTTCTGGCTGAGGAACCGCTTCCCGTCCACGAGGGCTTCGAGCGTGGTGTCGTACGGGAACGGCGTGAAGCCCATCCGGAACGCGCGCTTGCCGCCGGGCGCGGCGAGCCGGAACGCCGCCCCAGCCCCGCTTTCGGCCGCCGTGCCAGGCGCCGGGGCGGCATGGAGTCCGGCCAGGAGCACGCCCAGCCCCGCGAGCGACGCCGCACACATCACGACGCGTCTTTCGGGTATCACCCGCATCTTCTTCCTTCTCCCGGCCGGCGCCGCTGTGCGCGTTCCCCGGCATCGTGAAGAGACGAGGGTCGCCGTCGCATCGTTACACCCTGAGCGCCAGAAGTCACGGGGGCGATAAAGACGCGGGAGCCTGTCGAAAGGAGGACAAGACGATGGAGACGGAACACGGGTCCGCGGACCTGGTGGAGGACGGCGGCGACTTCGGCATCCACGGCCTTTGAGCCGATGCGCAAGCGGCGGCGCGGTTTCCCGTCGGAGACGAACGTCGGGCGGGGCGACCGCCGGGTCGGGGGGCATAAGGACCTGGTGGAGAAACTGGGTGATAACGACCTGTGCCCGTGCGGCTCGGGACGGCGCTTTCAGGCAATGCTGCCGGAACCGAGGGCGCTATGACGGCATAAACCGCGCCTACTACGTCCGCGACGATGCAAACAGAAGCGCCCGCGGGGAACGTTCCCCGCGGGCGCTTCTGCGTGAACCCGCCCGGCGTTTACGTTTAGGCCGGAACGAGCTCCTTCTCCAGGTTCGGCAGGCGGTATCGCAGCTCATACTCCGCGTCGAAGGCGGCCAGCGTCGGGGCGATGCCGAGTTCGACGGACAGGCGGTCCTTGACGGCCTCGGGGGTCTTGAGGCCGTTACCGGTGATGGCGATGACGACCACGTCGTCGCGCCCGAAGCGGCCCTGTTCGGCCAGCTTCCGGGTGACGGCGACGGTCACGCCGCCCGCCGTTTCCGTCCAGATGCCCTCGGTCTGGGCCAGCAGCCGGATCCCGTCGATCAGTTCGTCGTCGGTCACGTCCTCGGCGCCGCCGCCGGTCTTGCGGCAGATGTCCGAGGCGTAGTAGCCGTCCGCCGGGTTGCCGATGGCGATGGATTTGGCGATGGTGTTCGGGCGCTGCGGGCGCAGCACCTCGGCCCCCGTCTTGACCATGCTGGTGATCGGGTTGCACCCCGACGCCTGCGCGGCATAGATCTTGGTATTCACCGGCCCGTCCAGCAGGCCCAGCTTCTCGAACTCGCGGAACGCCTTGGGAATCTTGGTGATCAGCGACCCGCCCGCGCAGGGCACGATCACGTGGTCGGGCGCGCGCCAGCCGAGCTGCTCGGCGATCTCATACCCGTACGACTTGGAGCCGTCGCCGTAGAACGGGCGCAGGTTGATGTTGGCGAACGCCCAGCCGTACTTGTCGCCGACCTCGGCGCACAGCCGGTTCACCTCGTCGTAGACCCCGTCCACGGCGACCACTTTCGCCCCGTAGATCAGGTTCCCCAACACCTTGTTCTGCTCCAGGTCGGACGGGATGAAGACGTAGCAGTCGAACCCGCCCTCCGCGGCCTGCGCCGCGACCGAGTTCGCCAGGTTCCCCGTGGACGCGCAGGCGACCGTGGTGAAGCCGAACTCGCGCGCCTTGGTCAGCGCGACCGAAACGACCCGGTCCTTGAACGAGAGCGTCGGGTGGTTCACGGCGTCGTTCTTGACGTACAGGTTGTTCAGCCCCAGCTCGGCGCCCAGCCGCTCCGCCTTGACCAGGGGAGTGAAGCCCACCTGCTTGCCCACACTCGGCGGTCCGTCCACGGGCAGCAGGTCGGCGTAGCGCCACATCGAGCGCGGCCCCGCCTCGATCTTCTCCCGCGACACCGTTTTCTTGATGGCGTCGTAATCGTAGGCCACTTCGAGCGGCCCGAAACAAAGCTCGCACACGTGCGTCGGCTGCTTCTCGTATTCGGCGCCGCACTCGCGACACCGCAGCCCCAGAACATATCCCATCGCGTTCCTGCCTCCGTGAATCCGTTTGCGGCGGGCAAAACGAAAGGGCCGCCCGCCCTTGATCTGCGACAGTCCGCGCCTCCCTGTCCGGGAAGGCGTGGCAAAGTGCAGCAAGGACGAGCGGCCCCGAAATCTCGGTGCGCCGGCCCGTGGTACCACCTTGCTTCGCGGCGGCCTCGCGGCCGCCACCTTGGAGGCCGCGCCACGGATAAACCGCGGACGGCCCGGTTTTGATAACGGGGAACCCACCACCCCGGCGCGAACTACTCGGGAAGGGATGAGGGATGAGGTGCCAGGGATGAGGAAGGCCGACTGCCCCCTCATCCCTCATCCCTCACGCCTCATCCCTTCCCTTTCCCCCGCGCGGCTCGGAAGTCATTTCGGCCAGCGTATCCCGTCCGGCTTCCACCTTGCCCGGCTCTCTGGTACAGGATCGTGTTGGCGTACTGCTCTTCGTCGTCGCCGTTTGTTAAATTGTCGATGCAGTATACCCCCAGGCCGTTTCACTGTCAAGGACGCACGTCCCGTGCGCGGTCTACCTCTCGGGAGTCGCCTGGCCTTCTTCCACGATGAGCGTACGGCTCTGGGCCCGGTTTGAAGATACCAGCTCGCGGATCTGTTTGTAGAACGCCTGGGGCCCGTCGATGCCGCGGACGTGGAAGTCGGGCGTGGAGGAGTCGGTGCTGTGGATGTACAGGTCGCCGAAGTCGCCCATCCGGCCCACCAGCCCCTGGCGCAGGCCCACGTCGCGGACCCGGAACAGCTCGATGTTCTCGATCCGGCGCGACAGGATGCCGCTCTCGATCTCCAGGCGGTCCGGGTACAAGCGATAGGCGGTGCCCGCTCGCGCAAGCCGCGCGTAGCCGAAGACGGCCAGCAGGGGCAGCGGGACCAGAAACAGGAACGGCCAGGACACCGCCCCGGCGCTCAGCGCCACGGCTACCGCGATCGCCACGCCGACGACGACCGCCGCCAGGTAATGCCCGAGGAACGCCTTGCTGGAAATCCGGCGCTCCACCACGGGTCCCGTCATGTCGCTTCTTCCTTCCCGTCGCAGGCGGGCTGCGTCCGCTCCCGCCTGCGCTTTATATTGGACCGCGCTTCGGCCACGCTGGTTGCAGGCTCGTGCCGGCATACCGCGCGTCCGCTCCGTTCGCGACGGCGGGCCGCAGAGTCACCCCGTTGTCTTTACTATATTTTTATGGAACCGGCCATACGTTTCCGCTGTACCGATGATTGAAACATTCCGCAATGTGTGATGCATACGAAATGTATGTAATTTCATACCCGTCGGGCGACGGAGACGACCACGCCGGTGCGCCGGTTACGAGGAAGCGATGGCAAACGACGATACCGGCTTTTCCTGGGATGACCACTTCTACGGCGCCGTCACGGTCGGCGAGCGGGGGCAGGTCGTCATACCGGCCGAGGCGCGCAAGCGCTTCGGGATCGAGGCGGGCGACAAACTCCTGATCATGGGGGATCCGGGCAAGCGCTCGCTGATGTTGTGCAAAATGGACACGCTGCGCGAGTTCATGACGGTTTTCCAGGAGGGTCTGGCGCGCGTGGAGCACGAGATGACGGCCGCGCGCCACGACCATCCGCAAAACGCGAACGAGGAGACGGACACCCCATGAGACCTGTCGCCGTCCGGGCGGCGCTTCTAGCGCTTTCTGCTCAGACCGCCGCGTGGGCACAGAACACGCCGGCTACGACCGTAACGGAACCGCCAGCCGTGCAGCCGGCCCAGCCGTCCGCGGCCACGCCGCCCACGCCGCTGCCCAGGCGTGCGCCCGCCACGGAACCGACCGGCGTGCGGCCGGCGGACGTTCGGCCCACCCGGCAGTTCCAGACCGTGGTGCCGGGGCAGCCGCAGCCCGGCGACCCGGCAGCGATCCGGACACTGAACGACGCGCTCCAGATCGCCTTCACGCGCAACCCCAGCGTGTTGCTCCAGACCGAGCGGGCGGTGCGTACGTCGCGCCAGGTGGACCAGATCCTTGCCGTGCAGCGGCCGCAGATCGGGGCCAGCGCGTCGGTCGTGCGGCTTTCGGGCGCGAACGCCGGCGGTGTGGGCGGGGGCGGCGTCTCGCTCAGCCAGATCGGCAGCCCCTTCCCGAGCGGCCTCCAGTTCACCCCCCCGGGCTCGGTACCCATCTCGCTGTCGGGGGGCTTCAGCACGGGCGCGGGCGGCGGGACCGGTTCGGCCGGCGCCACGCCCCCGGGCGGCGCCGGCCAGATCGGGGGCGGTCTGGGCACGGGCTCGACCACCGGCTCCACCACCGGCGGACGTGCCTCCGGCGCCTCGGGGCGTGCCTCCGGCGCCTCGGGCCGCCAGACGAACGGTGATGGCGGCGACGGCGGCGGCACCTTCCAGCGCAATTTCGACCTGAACCAGATCGGGGCGCGGGTCACGGTCTCGCAGCTGATCGACATCACCGGGATCGTGCGCACGGCCATCCAGGTCGGCGAGCTGGAAGAAGCGCTGAGCCGGCTGGAGCTGGCGCGCGTGCGCCAGGAGCTGGCGCTGGACGTCAAGAACGGCTACTACAGCGTGCTCCGGGCGCAGGCGTTCGTGCGCGTCAACGAGGCGGCGGTAGCCCAGGCGCAGGAGCAGCTCCGTGTGACCGAGGCGCAGCTGCGCGCCGGGGTCGCCGCGCAGTTCGACGTGCTCCGGGCCCGCACGCAACTCGACAACAACCGCCAGGCGCTGATCTCCGCGCGGAACCAGGTCAACATCTCCAAAAACGCGTTCGTGAACCTGCTGGGCATCGACCCGTCGACTCCCGTGACGCCGGAGGCGCCGGCGGTCCCGGCCCTGCCCCCGCTCGACGAGGGCGGGCTCCTGACGACGGCGCTGTCGCAGCGGCCCGAAGCGCTGCAGGCGGACACGAACATTCTGAAATCCCAGAAGAACATCCGTCTGGCCCGGCGGAACCTGGAGCCGTACCTGAACGCGAACCTGACCGGCGCCTTCGACGGCTCGCGCAGCGTGTCCGGGAGCGACCGGGCCTCGGGCGCCGTGGGCGTGACGCTGACGTTCCCGCTGTCGGACGGCGGGGCGACCCGGGCCGCCGTCGACGTGGCCCGCTCGGACGAGCGGCAGGCGCTGATCCAGAAAGACCAGTTCGTGCGGGGCATCAAGGCCGAGGTGCAGCAGTCGATCATCGCCGTGCGGGACGCGAACGAGCGCGCCGAGGTGGCAGGCAACACCGTCACCCAGGCGCGCGAGGCGCTGCGCCTGGCGAAC
This sequence comes from uncultured Armatimonadota bacterium, assembly GCA_902805585.1. Classification (GTDB taxonomy): domain Bacteria; phylum Armatimonadota; class Armatimonadia; order Armatimonadales; family Armatimonadaceae; genus CADCTO01. The sequence goes on from CADCTO010000133.1 coordinate 6,844, forward strand.
GTCCGCTTCCGCGCCGGGGTCGGCACGCAGCTGGAGATCAACGACGCGCAGACGGCCCTGACCCAGGCCGAGACCAACGCCGTCAACGCGCAGTACGACTATCTGAGCGCGCTCGCCCGGCTGTCACGGGCGACGGGGAACCCGGAGTAACCATGAAACGCACGAAGAACTTTACAACAGCCGTCCTGGCGCTCGGCGTCGGCGCCTCGCTGGTCGCGGCGGGGTGTGCGCGCGGCGGCGGCGGCGCGGAGGGCGAGGCGAAAGCGGGGGCGCGGACCGCCGGCGCGCCCGGAGCGCCGGCCGCCGCGGAGGCGACGCCGGTCCGCGTGGTGGCCGCGACCCAGCGCCTGGTCCGGCGCACCGTCCCGGTCACCGGGTCCATCGCCGCGCTCCAGAGCGTCGACCTGTCGCCGAAGGTGGCGGGCAAGATCGTGCGCGTGAACGGGCGCGAGGGGACCGCCGTGCGGCGCGGCCAGGTCGTCGTCCAGCAGGACACCGAGGACCTGCGCACCGAGGTGCAGCAGGCCGAGGCCAACCTCCAGGCGGCCCGCGCGCGGCTGTCGCAGGCGGTCACCCAGGCCCGCGTCGCCGCGTCCGTCAGCGTCGGCGAGGTCGAGAACCAGCGGCAGCTGCTGCGCCAGGCCGAGGCCGCCCTCGCCCTCGCCCGCCGCCCGCAGCGCACCCAGGAGATCTCGGTCGCCGAGAACGCCGTCCGGCGCGAGCAGGCGAACTACGAGCGCGCCCGGGCGGACCGGGAGCGCTACGCGGGGCTGGTCAGGGAGGGCGCCGCGGCGCAGAGCGTGCTCGACCAGTACGTCACGCAGGAGCGCGTGGCGCGCGCCGCCCTGGACTCGGCCCGGCAGCAGCTCGACATCGCGCGCACCGGCGGCCGCCAGGAGGACATCCGCACCGCCGAGGCGAACGTCGCCCGCGCGCGGCTGGCCGTCAACAACGCCATCACGAACCTGCAGCAGAACCAGGTCCGCAACGAAGAGGTCACGGCCGCCCGCGCCGCCGTGGCGCAGGGCCAGGCCGCCGTCACGTTCGCCCGGCAGCAGCTCGCCAACGCGTCCATCCGCTCGCCCATCGACGGCGTGATCTCCGAGCGCCTGACCGAGCCGGGGCAGCAGGCGACGCCGGGCCAGCCCGTGCTGCGGCTGGTGGCGCTCTCCACCGTGTACTTCGAGGCGCAGGTGCCCGAGACCGACATCCGGTCCGTCCGCGCGGGGCTTTCGGTGCCGGTCCGCGTCAACGCGCTGCCCGGCCGCATGTTCACCGGCCGGGTCGCCCGGGTGCTCCCGACGGCGAGCCGCCAGTCGCGCAACTTCCTGGTGCGCGTGAACATCCCCAACGCGGGCAGGCTGCTCCGGCCCGGCATGTACGCGCGGGGCGAGGTCGTCGCCGAGGAGCGCACCGGGACGGTCGTGCCCAAGGACGCCCTGCTGTCGCGCGACGGGAAGACCCAGGTCTTCGTGGCCGGCGCCGGCAACAAGGCGGAACTGCGCACGCTGCGCGTCGGCATCCAGGCGCGCGACTTCGTCGAGGCGCTGAGCGGCGTGCGCGCGGGCGAGCGCGTGGTCGTCGCCGGGCAGGACGCCCTGGCCGACGGTGGGGCGCTGACGATCCAGGCCGGCGGCGGCGAGCAGCAGGCCGCGGCGGCGGAGTAACGGAACCCCCGGGCGAGGGCTCCGGGGTGGGAAATTAGCGCCCCAGGGCGTCCCATCAGCGCCCCGGCGTGGACCCTCAGAGGTCTGCGGGGGATCATCAGCGACTCCCGGCGCGGCAGCGACGGGAACCGGCGCGCGGCGCGCGTGCGGCAACGAACCGTGTTCGGAATAGGAAACAGCGAGCGTAAAGTATGGGACTTACCAAACTAGCGATCAAGCGGCCCGTGGCGATCCTGATGCTCTTCGCGGCCCTGCTCGTGCTGGGCTTCCAGGGCTTCTCGCGCATGCCCGCGGAACTGAACCCGCGCATCGACTTCCCGTACGTGTCGGTCTTCACGACCTACGCCGGGGCGGGCCCGCAGGAGATCGAGACCCTGGTCACCAAGCCCATCGAGGACGCCGTCTCGTCGGTCTCCGGGGTCAAGAACGTGACCTCGGTGTCGCAGACCGGCGTCTCCTCGGTGAGCATCGAGTTCTACCTGGGCACCGACCTGGACATCGCCGCCTCCGACGTGCGCGAAAAGGTGGACGGGGTGCGCCGCGCGCTGCCCGACGACGCCGACTCGCCCACGATCTCCAAGGCGAACACGTCGTCCGAGCCGATCCTGTACCTGGCGATGCGCTCGACCACGGGGCGCGCGTCCCGGGACCTGCGCGACATCGCGGACCGGACGGTCGTCGACCGGCTCGGCCAGGTGCCGGGCGTGGCCGCCGTGTTCATCACCGGCGGCGACGTGCGCGAGGTCCGCGTCGCCCTCGACCGCGCCCGCCTGGACGCCTACGGGCTGACCCTTTCCGAGGTGGCGACGGCGATCCGGACGCAGAACCTGAACGTGCCGTCGGGGCGCGTGACCGAGGGCAACCGCGAGTACGCCGTGCGCGTGATCGGCGAGTTCACCTCGGTCGACGAGATCCGCGACCTGCGCCTGCAGTTCGAGGGCCGCAACGGCGCCGCCGACCGGACGATCCTGCTGTCGGACCTGGGCACGGTCACGGACACCGTGGTCGAGCGGACCCAGCGGGCGACCCTGTCGGAGCGCGTCAACGGGGAGAAGGCGCTGCCGCCGGGGTCCGACACCATCTCGCTCGTCGTCCAGAAGACCAGCGAAGGCAACACCGTCCAGGCCGCCGAGGGCGTCAAGAAACAGCTCGAAGACCTGCGGCGCCTGCTGCCGGCCGACGTCGAGTTCACGGTCACCAACGACCAGTCCGTGCGCGTCGAGGAGAACCTGACCGACGTCCAGGTGTCGCTCGGGCTGGGCGCGCTGCTCGCCGTCATGATCGTGTTCCTGTTCCTGCACAACCTGCGCGGCACGTTCATCGTCGCCCTGGCGATCCCGACCTCGATCATCGCCACCTTCCTGGTGATGTACTCGCTGGGCTTCACCCTCAACACGATGACGCTGCTGGGGCTTTCGCTCGCCGTCGGCATCCTCGTGGACGACTCGATCGTGGTGCTGGAGAACATCTACCGGCACCTGGCGATGGGCGAGCCGCCGCAGGAAGCGGCCCTGAACGGGCGCGGCGAGATCGGCCTGGCGGCCATGATCATCACGCTGGTGGACGTGGTCGTGTTCGTCCCGGTCGCGTTCATGGGCGGCATCGTCGGCCAGTTCTTCCGCTCCTTCGGCATCACGGTCGCCGTCGCGACCCTGTTCTCGCTGCTGGTCTCCTTCACGCTCGCCCCGATGCTGGCGGCGCGCTGGTACCAGAAGGGCGAGAACATCGAGGCCAAGTCGGGCGCGTTCGGCGCGATCAACCGCTTCTACGAGCGGCTGGAGCACGCCTACCGGCGCTCGCTGGGCTGGGCCATCCGCCACCGCGGGACGGTCATCTTCGTCGGCAACCTTCTGCTCGTCCAGGTCATCCTGTGGATGGCGTCGGCGGGCTCGGGCACGGCGCGCCTCCCGGTGGCGATCGGCTTCGGCGTGATCCTGCTGGTCGGCGCCGCCCTCATCACCGGGGTGAACCTGCTGCGCAAGCGCGGCTTCTCGGCCGAGCCCCTGGTGGTGGCCGGGATCGGCGCCGCGGTGACGTTCGGCACGGTGCTCGCCGCGGGCGCCGTGGGCCAGCCGCTCGGCTTCCGCTTCGCCCCCGGGCAGGACCAGGCGCAGGTCTCGCTGACGGTGGAGCTGCCGGCCGGGTCGTCGCTCGCGGCCACCAACCGCGTGCTGGCGCAGATCGAGGACCGCGTGCGCGACCTGGAGGATGTCAAGTACATCGAGTCCGCGGCGGGCGCGTCCCGTGCGGGCGGCTTCCAGGGCGGCGGTAAGACGGGAACGAACTACGGCCAGATCCGCCTGACGCTCAACGACAAGTTCGGCAACCTCGACCGTATCACGTTCTGGAAGGACCATTCCGAGCTGCGCCGCCGGTCGGACGTGGACGTGGCGCAGCAGGTGCGCCGCCTCGTCGCCGACATCCCGGGCGCCCAGATACGGACGGCCGAGGTCTCCGGCTTCGCCGGCGCGCAGGCGCCGGTCCAGATCGAGTTCACCGGCCCGGACCTGGACGAGCTGGTCGCGGTCACGGACAAGGTGCGCGACCGCATCGGCCAGGTGCCCGGCATCCTCTCGCCCGACACGAGCTTCGACGCGGCCAAGCCCGAGGTGCAGATCCGGCTCGACCGCGACCGCGCCGCGGACCTGGGCCTGTCGGTGAGCCAGGTGGCGACCGCGCTCCGGGACGCCGTCGAGGGCAACATCGACGCCAAGTTCCGCGACGCGGGCGAGGAGTACGACATCCGCGTCCAGTACAACGAGCTGGACCGCAACTCGGTCCCGTCGGTGGGCAGCGTGATCGTCGGCAACCGGGACGGCGCCCCGATCCGTGTGGCCGACGTCGCCGAGATCATCGAGGGCCGCGGCCCGACCCAGATCGACCGCAAGAACCGGCTGCGCCAGATCACGGTCTCGGCCTACCTGGCGCCCGGCCTGGTGATCGGCAACATGCAGCAGAAGCTCAACCCCGTCGTGCAGCAGATGGAGCAGCAGAAGGAGCTCGGCCGCACCAACTACCGGTGGGGCGGCGAGGCGAACACGATGGGCGAGGAGTTCCCGTTCCTGATCGCCGCGCTCGGGCTGGCGATCCTGCTGGTCTACATGCTGATGGCGGCGCTGTTCAACAACCTGCTGTACCCGCTGATCATCATGCTGTCGATCCCGCAGGCGCTCGTGGGCGGCCTGCTGGGCCTGCTGGTGACGGGCACGCCGCTCTCGATCATCGCGATGATCGGCGTGATCATGCTGATGGGCCTGGTGACCAAGAACGCGATCCTGCTGGTGGACTACACGAACACGCTGCGCGCGCGCGGCTACCGCCGTGAGGACGCCATCCAGGAAGCCGGCCCGACGCGCCTGCGCCCGATCCTGATGACCACGCTCGCCCAGATCCTGGGCGCGCTGCCCATCGCGCTCGCGCTGGGCCGGGGGGCGGAGTTCCGCGCCCCGCTCGGGATCGTCATCATCGGCGGCCTGCTGCTCAGCTCGCTGCTCACGCTGCTGGTCATCCCGGCGACCTACACGGTCTTCGACGACATCTCCGGCTTCTTCAGCCGGGTCGTCTTCCGACGCCGCGCCGACGTCGAGTCGCTGCTGTCCGAAGAACCGCGCCGCCCCGAGCCGGCCGACGTGTAGGCGGCGAGGCCGCCCCGGAGCCCCCGCGCGATGCGCGGGGGCTTTCCTTTTTCTATTCTTGGGCATACAATAGGGTGAACGTTTCGCGAGGGGCAACCATCATGACCATCACGATCACACTGCCACCCGATGTGGAAGCGGCCCTGCGCGCCGAGGCGTTGGCGCAGGATCGCGACGTGGCGGATGTCGCCGCCGACAGGCTGGCCGCAGCCTACGCTGTCGCGGGCGCCCCGCCAGTTCCGGAGGTGGCCGACGACGACGCCGAGGGCTACGCCGCGCTGGTCGCGGGCGGTGACGCGGACTTCGCGGCTGGACGATTTAAATCCTATGAAGCGGTTCGGGAGGCGGCTTCGCGGCGGCGCGGCATCGCGCTGTGAGTGACAGGGAACCCTCCCGGTACCGGCTGGAGGTCAGCGAGAGCGCCGACGCGGAGGCCGATGCCGTGTACCTCTGGATGAGCCAGAACCTTGGCCCCATCAAGGCGGAGCGCTGGTACCGGGGACTGTGGGAGGCTTGTGAGAACCTGCTCCTGTTCCCGCGGATGGGTCAGTCTGTCCCCGGCCAGGACGAGACGGCGCGCCTCCTCCTGTATGACCGCTACCGTGTGCTGTACCGCATCGTGGAATCTGAGGGGCTGATCCGTGTGTTACGGATCGTCCACGCCGGGCGCTCGGCACCGGACGCCGCATCTACAGACGAGGGAACGTGAGCCACGCAGTTGCAAGACGTGTCGGTGAGGCCGTCCGGCTCATCGGCGCGACGCCTGGGTATGTGGATGTGGCGCGCGACCTGGAGCGCATGGCCGCGCGGGGTGGCATCCGGTACGCGCCCGGCCTCACGGACCGGGCGCACGCGGGCCTGCTCGGGACCATCACGCTCGGCCCGGAGGCGGTGGAAGGCCCCGTGTTGTCGCTGGCCCAGACCCTGGTCCACGAGCACTACCACCTCCGCCGCCAAACGCCCTTCCACAAGACCGCCTCGTTCTGGGCCGGCGTCTTCACCGGCCGGCCCGTCATGCAGGCTTACGAGCACCCGGCTTACCGGGCAGCCCTCGACTTCCTGGAGGCGATAGCTCGGGCGTTCCCGGAACATGCGGACGAAGCGGTCGCGGAGCGGCAGGCGGTCGCCGCGTCCCTCCGCGCTCACTACGGTACCGTGACGTGAAAAACCCCGCCGGGCATCAGCCCGGCGGGGCCGTATTGGCGGCCGAGGTCGCGCTTTACCGGGTTACCGTAACGAAGTCGCTGAAGACCAGGTCGTATGAGTCGGTCGAGGCCTGGTAGGTGGCGCGGAATCTGGTCGGGTAGCGTGTGGCGCGTCCGAGGACGGCCGGGCGCGGGACGTCCATGACCACGTTCTGCCTCTGCAGCAGGAACTCCTGAGTGACCATCGGCTCGAGGAACGTCATGCTCCCGCCGTAGAAACCGGCGATCATTGCTGTCGTGAAGGGCTGGCCGCTGTTCACCAGGGCGAGCGGGATCGCGTGCACCCCCATTTCGGGGACGCTCTGCCCGGTGTACAGGTAGCCGGCGGGGACGCGCTCCGGGGCGGGGGCCACCGGGTCCTGCGCGGTCACCGCCTCCACCTCGTCCGGCGAAACGGCGTAGAAGTGCAGGTCGAAGTGGGGGACGCTGAACAGCGCCGGCGGGTGGCCCTCCGGCTCCCACTGGAGCTCGAAGTGGTTGAAGTACGTGCCGTTTCGGGCCGCGGCCGGGAAGGCCAGCACCGCGTGTGCGCCGGCGGGGCCCGAACCGTGGCTCGCCGGCGGGTTCCGCGCCACCGCGAGCGGCAGCGTGACGCCCACCTCCTGGACCACGCCGTTCCGGTCCACCCGGGCCCAACTCGACACCTGCGCCCCCGAGACCGTCTGCGTCGCTCCCACGACAGCGAACGTGGGGTCGCCGCTCTCGTCGTCCACGTTGCCGCCGCTGCCGCCGCACCCCGCCGCGCCGATCATGATCGCCATCGCGACCGCGAACCCTGCCGCTGCTGCACGGCTGCGCCCGATCGTTCTCATACTTCTTCTCCTTCTACTGAGTATCGGTGGTGGCACCTGGACCGCCGACCCGGGCCGTCCGGACGGCTGTGCGCGAACGCCGGGCACGACCTTTGTGCCTGCCTCCTTTTCGTCGGCGCCGCCGCGTTTCCCTGCTTCGTCCGTACCGGCGGCCGTGGTCCGTCGCGCTAGCGATGCGCTCGCGTGCCTGCGGACGCGGTACAGTAACAGTGGAACCCGCTGCCGCAGGCACGCGAGCGGTTCCGGCCCGTGAAAGCGAGAAGCATGGCAATCCAGGTGGCCGACCTGCTGGACGAAGGTCCCGTTGATTATGTGGAGGCGTGGGAGCGGCAAAAGGAGCTGGTGGCGCGGCGCGGGCGCGGCGAGGTCCCCGACACGCTGCTGCTGCTCGAACACGCGCCCACGGTCACCTACGGGCGTGCCGCCGACCGGGCGAACCTGCTGCTCGCGCCGGAGGAGTACGCCCGGCGCGGGATCGCCCTCGTGCCGACCGACCGGGGTGGGGACGTGACCTACCACGGGCCGGGGCAACTGGTGGGTTACCCGATCCTCGCGCTAGCCGAAGGCGACCGCGACCTGCACCGCTACGTGCGGCGGCTGGAAGCGGCGCTCATCGGGGCCGCCGAAGACCTGGGCGTCGTCGGGGCGGGGCGGGCGCACTGGCACGCGGGGGTGTGGGTCGGCGACGCCTATCTGGCCGCCCTCGGCGTCCGGGTGGCGCGCTGGGTGACCCACCACGGCTTCGCGCTCAACGTTTCCGACGAGGTGATGACAGGCTTCGAAACTATCGTCCCGTGCGGCGTTCCGGGCAGGCCGGTCACGTCGCTGTCGCGGGTCCTCGGGCGGGCGGTGACGGTGCGCGAGGCGGCCGAGGCAGTGGGCCGCCGGTTCGCGCAGTCCTTCTGAGCGAGTCCCTTTTTCGGATGCGATCCTTCAGATGCAATCCGGCGGCGATTTAACAATTTCTTAACCAGGCCTTGACAGGTGAGCAAGCCCCCTTTATAATGGACGCCGTTGCTGAACCGCTTTTCATGGATCGGGCAGGGACGCAGTAGTCCGTCGTAATCAGGGATAAAATCAGAGGTTGACCTGTCCGGGACGGTGTTCGTCCCGGCAGCAAGCACGCCGTTTCTCTCCGAAGCAGGGGGGTAGTGCCGACATTGTGGTCCTTTGAGACCGCATTGCCGCGCCTACCCCCTTTTCGCGTGTCTGGGGTAGAAGTTCCGCCGACACCGTGAGACGAGGGCGCCGCCGCCCCCGCCGGGTAACGACCTTGGGGGAGCGAGCGCGTGTGGAACAGGCCAAGTTGTTGATCGCGGACGACGAGTCGCTGGTGCGGCTCGATCTGCGGCGTCTTCTGACCGAGATGGGGCACGAAGTCGTCGGCGAAGCGGAGAACGGGCAGCAGGCGCTGGCTCTGGCGCGCTCGCTGCGCCCGGACCTGGCGATCCTGGACATCCGGATGCCGCACCTGTCGGGCGTGGCGGTGGCGCGGACCCTGCTCGCGGAACGGGTCGCCCCGGTGCTCGTGCTGACGGGCTACCCGGAGCCGGAGCACATCGAGCAGGCGAACGAAGCGGGCGTGCTCGCCTTCCTCGCCAAGCCGTTCCGGCGCGAGGACCTGGAGCCCGCCATCGCGATCGGGCTGTCCCGCTTCCGGGAGATGGTGGCGCTGGAAAACGAGGTGCAGAACCTCAACGAGCGGATGGAAGCCCGCAAGCTCGTCGGGCGCGCCAAGGCGATCCTGATCGAACAGCACGGTCTGGCCGAGCGCGAGGCCTTCCGGCGCATCCAGGCGCAGAGCCAGGCGCTCGGCAAGCCGGTCCACGAGATCGCCCGCGCCATCATCACGGCGAGCGAGATCGGCGCGTAGCGCGCGGGCGGTCGGCTGGCGGCAGCGGCGGCGGAAGAGACGATTTTCGTCATGCGGCGGTCCCGGGAGGCAAGACGGCGCCGGGCGGCACGCGGACGATGAGGCGGCACGGGATGCGCGACCCGGGTCGTGCCGACGACGGCCTCGCCCGTTCCATCGGGCGGAGGGCCGCATAGCGCAGGTTGGTTTGACTGCCCGCTTTCCCGGACTGGTTGGTCTGCACGATCCCTGCAAGAGGGAGCGCCGACCGGCGGGACGAAGCGGAGCACCCTCGAATAGGAGGCATTCGTCACTCATGCGTAATCGCTTGATTACCGCGCTCTCGCTGGTCGCCCTGATGGCCGCGCTCGGGGCCGACATCGGGCCCGTTCGGGCCGAGCAGGCGGCGCCCGCAGCCGACCCGACCACGGCCACCCCGCCCGGGCCCGCCCCCGCGGCAGACGCCCCCACCCCTCCGGCGCCCCCCGCGCCCGGTGTCACCGTCACCGGCAACTTCGAGGTGTACTACACCTACAATTTCAACCGCCCCGACAACGGCAGCAACACCTTCATCTTTAACAACCGGGACGCCCAGTTCGGGCTGAACCTGGCCGACGTGCGCGTCTCGAAGGCGGCCACGCCCGCAAGCCGAGCCGGGTTCTTCATCCGCCTGATCGAGGGCGACGTGCGCGACCTGGCGATCGCCCCCGGCGACCCCGAGAACATCCTGGAAGCCTACGGGACGATCCTCGTGCCGGTGGGCGGGCGCGACCTGAATGTGGACGCCGGACAGTTCGTGACCCACATCGGGTACGAGACCATCGAACTGGGCACGAACCCCAACTTCTCCAAGTCGTTCCTGTTCCAGATCCCGTCGCCGTTCTACAACGCGGGGGTGCGGGCCGCGCTGCCGGTGGGGCCCCGCACCACCGTCACGGGCTACATCCTCAACCGCTTCAACGGCACCCGCGACCCCGGGAACAAGGACCTCGCGCCGGGGTTCCAGATCCTGCACGCCGTCAGCCCCACGTCCTCGCTCATCCTGAACGCGCTGGGATCGCGCGAGACGGTGGGTGCCGACGACTTCGGCGGCAACATCACGCGCCAGCAGAACATCCTGGACCTGATCTACACGAACCAGATCACGCCCGCCACCAAGCTCGGCCTCGAAGGGCTCTACCGGTTCGGCGACAACCTGGACGACGAATCCTACAGCGCGTTCGGCGTGGCCGGGTACGGCTCGTTCACCCTGGGCAACGGCAACATCCTGAGTGCGCGCGCCGAGTTCTACAAGCAGGACGAGGAGGCGACGGGCTTCCTGTCGGCCTACAACGGCGGCTCGACCGAGGACGTGGAGCTTTCCAGCTTCACGCTGACCTACGAATTGCGCTCCGGCCTCTTCCCCGGCCTCCGCACCCTCTTCGAGGGCCGCTATGACATGGCGGGCGAGGACCACTTCGGGGGGCGCGACGGCGACTTCAAGAAGAGCCAGTTCACCCTCACTCTCGGACAGGCGTACACGTTCTGACGCCGCCGCGCGGGGGCGCCCGAGGGGCGCCCCCGGTCAAGCGGAACGCGCACGATGTCGTGCTCGGGAACCTCATGAACGGATCGGGGAGCCATGCGAGGCATTCATGCCGGCCTTTGTAGCTCGACCCGATTGCTAATTGCCCCGCACCCGCCCGTCGGGAACGCGGGGAGGGAGGATACCGCATTATATGACACCTTCGCATCTGCGAAGCAGTACCGGGCGCAGCGTGCCCACCCGATCCGTCTCGTACGCGCTCGGTTCCATCTGCATCTCGGCGGTTTTGCTGTGGCAGCCGGCCCACCGGGAGTCTCTGGACCCGGGCGCGTTCGTCCTCCGCGAATGGCCCGTGCCCATCGGCCTCATGGGCGGCGTTTCGGGCTGCATCGCGGCCGTCGCCTTCTTCGCGAGATCGGTCCGCGCCCGACCGGCTCCGCTGAGTCCTCCCGCCGCTTTTCGCCCTGTATCCACGTTCCCGGTAGAAAGGAAAGAATCATGATCAAAGTGGAGGCGTTGATCCGTCCACAGCGCGTTGACGAGGTCAAGGCCGCACTCGACGAAGTCGGCATCTCCGGCATGACCGTCACCGAGGTGCGCGGCACCGGCAAGCAAAAGGGCTACACCCAGCACTACCGCGGCGCGGAGTACACGGTGAACCTGCTGCAGAAGGTCAAGATCGAGACCGTCGTGCCCGATGCGGACGTCGAAAAGGTCGTCGCGGCGATCGTGGCCGCCGCCCGCACCGGCGAGATCGGCGACGGCAAGATCTTCCTTTCCCCGGTCGTGGATGCCGTGCGCATCCGCACCGACGAGCGCGCCGAGAGCGCGCTGTAGGGTCGTCACTCCCTCCGGGCGCCCGGTGCGCCCGGCTCGACGCTGAGCGTCAAAGAATCTCATCTGGTGGGGGTGTCGCGCCCGGCGCACGCAACGTGTGTCCCGTCACTCCCAGAGAAGGAGTCCTGAATGTTGTCTTTGGTCACCCGAGCCTTCACCGCGTCCCGCGTCCACGCGATGACGGTGACTTTGCTCACCACTCTGGTCTGGGTCTTCGCCGCGGCGGCCTTCGCCCAGGACGCCTCACCGTCCGCGCCGCCCGCGCCCGCGGCCGCGCCCGCTCCTGCCGAGATCAACACCGGCGATACCGCCTGGATGCTCGTCTCCGCCGCGCTGGTCCTCTTCATGACGCCCGGCCTTGCCCTGTTCTACGGCGGCATGGTGCGCGGCAAGAACATCCTGAACATCCTGATGCAGTCGTTCGTCGCCATGTCGGTCATCACCGTCCTCTGGGTTCTGATCGGCTACAGCCTCGCGTTCGCCCCGGGGGGCGACTTCATCGGGGGAATGGCGTACACGGGTCTGAAGGACGTCGGGCAGGGGACGTTCGCCCTGAACGGCACGAACTACACGTTCCCGCACCAGGTGTTCATGATCTTCCAGCTCATGTTCGCCATCATCACGCCCGCCCTGATCTCCGGCGCCATCGCCGAGCGGATGAAGTTCTCGGCCTACGTGGTCTTCATCGCGCTGTGGAGCCTGCTGGCGTATGCACCCATGGCCCACATGGTGTGGGGTGAAGGCGGCTACCTGTTCGAGCTGGGCGCCCTGGACTTCGCGGGCGGCACGGTCGTGCACATCCTGTCGGGCATCTCGGCGCTGGTTTTGGCGATCCTGCTGGGCAAGCGGCGGATGGAGCGGGCCGAGGACCTGCGCCCGCACAACCTGCCGATGACCCTGATCGGGACCGGCATCCTGTGGTTCGGCTGGTTCGGCTTCAACGCAGGGTCGGCGGGCGCCTCGGGCGGGCTGGCCGGCAACGCCTTTGTCGTCACGCACATCGCGGCGGCGGTGGCGGGCCTGACGTGGCTGCTGATCGAATGGGTCGTGCTCAAGCAGCCGACGGCGCTTGGCTGGGCGACCGGCGCGGTGGCGGGGCTCGTCGCCATCACCCCGGCCTCCGGCTTCGTCGGACCCATGGCCGCCATCGCCATCGGCTGCGGCGTGTCCTTCATCTCCTACCTCGCCATCAAGATGAAGGCCAGGCTCGGCTACGACGACACGCTGGACGTGTTCGCGGTGCACTGCCTGGGCGGCATCTGGGGCGCGCTCGCGACCGGCCTGTTCGCCGACAAGGCGGTCAACGCCGCGGTCACGAACCAGGGACTGCTCCTGGGAGGCGGCCCGACGCTTTTCGTCAAGCAGCTCATCGGGGTCGTTATTGCGCTGGCGGTCGGCTCGATCATGACCTTCGTCATCGCCTCGATCCTGAAGGTCGTGATGGGCGGCCTGCGGGCGGATCCGGCAGCGGAGGACGCCGGCCTGGACCTGAGCCAGCACGGCGAAGTCGGCTACGCCGGCGCGACCGGCGGCTCGGAGCCGGTCGGCCACGGTGGGCACGGGACCGCCGCCCACGCGGCAACGCCCTCAGCGCTCCAGCCGGAAACGGCGCGCTGACGACCCCTCCCCCGTCCCCTCCCCTCGGAGGGGAGGGGTGAGGCTGAGGAACGAGAAAAGGGCCGCCACCCGTTCGGGTGGCGGCCCTCGTTTTGTTTCTCATTCTCACCCCTCCCCTCCGAGGGGAGGGGACGGGGGAGGGGTCACGCGTACTGGCGCAGCGAAAGGACCACGCGCCCCACGATCTTGGCGTCGCGCGTGATGATCGGGCGCAGGTGCGGGTTCTCCGGCTGCAGGCGGATCGAGTCGCCGGCATGGTAGAACGTCTTCACCGTCGCCTCGTCACCGAGCAGCGCGACCACGATGTCCCCGTTGTTGGCCGTCTCTTGCGCGCGCACCACCACCAGGTCGTTGTCGAAGATGCCGGCGTTGATCATGGAGTCGCCCCGGACCCGCAGCATGAAGCAGTCGGCGTCGCGGGGGACCAGGGCCTCGGGCAGCGGGAAGCTCTCCTCGATGTTCTCCGTGGCCAGGATCGGCGCGCCGGCGGCGACGCGCCCCACGAGCGGGACCGTGACCGTGCGGCGGCGCGTCATCGGCGCCCCCTCCTGCAGCAGCTCGATGCTCCGGTACTTATACGGGTCGCGCTTGATAAAGCCCTTGGACTCCAGCTGGTTCAGGTGCTTCTGGACGGAGCAGGACGAGCGCAGCCCCGTCTCCTTGCCGATCTCGCGTACCGTCGGCGCCTGGCCGTCGCGCATCAGCGCCTTCCGGATGACTTCCAGAATCTCTTGTTGTTTTGTTGACAGCATCATGGTGGGCTCCTCGATCGCGTTTCCCGGTCGCCAGGAAAAAACTTGTTCACAGTATACTCGACGTCACACGAAAATGCAAACGCATTTTCGCTTTTTACGTCGAAATAGCAAACATATGGTTGACAAACATCCAGCAAACAGGTATAGTGGGGGCTGGAACTTAAAGTTTGCCCTGTTACCCTTTCCGGGTAACGGAAGGTGTCGGTAGTCAGGTTACCGGGACAACACCAGAAGGGGAGTGTGCTATGGTACAGCCGATGGATCTTGGGCCTTGTGCCTTCTGGACGGGACGATTACAGACCGCGCCGCAGCGCGTGGAACCACGAGAACGAGCAAAAACCGCCGCGCCGCCACGGCAGCGTGCGGCGCGGATGAACGAGACGAAAACGGTGGCGCTGCCGCGCCCCGCGGCGCGCAGGCGGGCGGCCTACTTCACGTCCGCACGCCTGCGGCAGATCAACGCCGTGCTGGGGCTTGCGATCCTGCTGTTCGCCGTCGGGGTGGCCGGACGACAGATATGGCGGGGCGTGGTCGCCCCCGTGAGCACGGCGCCCGCCGCGATCTTCGCGCCGATGACGGTGCAGCCGGGTGAATCGCTGTGGTCTCTGGCCCAGCGCTACGGCGACCCGAACGCCTACATCCTCGACCGCGTGGACGTGCTGGCGCGCACCAACCGTTTGCCCAAGGACGCCGTGCTGATCCCTGGGCAGCAGGTCGTCGTGCCGGTGGCGAACCCGGCCGAGCGCAGCCGGCTGCAGCGCGAGGTGGCGTCAGGGGCGTTCGTCCAGCAGTAGGGCTCGGTTTGAGGGCGTGACACGGGAAAGGCCGCGGGCAGTTTCGCCCGCGGCCTTTCCTTTCGTGTGCCGCCCCGGCGTTGGACGTCCCGGGTTAACGGGAAGGCACGGCGGGTTGCGGCCCCTCCGGGTTCGTCGCATTATTCCAGACCGGCAGCGAGTTGGCGAAGTGGCAGGCGGAAAGGTGCTCGGGCCGTACCTGCCCGTCTGCCCCCAGCACGGGAACGAGCGGCGGGTCCTCGCGGGCGCAGATCTCCTGCGCGTGGGGGCAGCGGGTCCGGAAGCGGCACCCGGACGGGATGTCGATGGGCGAGGGCGGGTCGCCCTCCAGCGGCGCCCGCTCGCGCCGCCGGGCCGGGTCCGGCACGGGGACGGCGAGCAGCAGGGAGCGGGTGTACGGGTGGCGCGGGTCCGCGTACAGGGCATGGGCGGGCGCTATCTCGACGATGCGCCCCAGGTACATGACGGCGACCCGGTGCGCGACGTGGCGGATCAGCGACAGGTCGTGGCCGACGAACAGGTAGGCGATGCCGCGCCGCTCCTGCAGGTCCTGGAGCAGGTTCACCACCTGCGCCCGGACCGAGATGTCGAGGGCCGAGACCGGCTCGTCCAGCAGGATCAGGTCCGGGTCGAGGGCGAGGGCGCGCGCGATGCCGATGCGCTGGCGCTGTCCGCCGCTGAACTCGTGCGGGAACCGTCGCGACGCCTCGCGCGGCAGCCCGACAGAATCGAGCAGGGCGGCCACCTTTTCGTCCCGCTCCCGCGGCGCGCCCCCGACGCCGTGGATCTCCAGCGGCTCGGACACGATCTGGCCGACCGACAGGCGCGGCGAGAGCGAGGCGAACGGGTCCTGGAACACGATCTGCATCCGGCGGCGCAGCGCGCGCAACTCGCCCGTCCCCAGCGCAAAGACGTCGCGCCCGTCGAACATGACGCGCCCGCGCGTCGCCGGCACGAGCCGCAGGATCGCGCGCCCGGTCGTGCTCTTGCCGCACCCGGACTCCCCGACCAGCCCCAGCGTCTCGCCGCGCCCGATGCCGAACGACACGCCGTCCACGGCGCGCACGACCTGCCCCCGCCCCAGCGGGAAATGGACGTGGAGGTCTTCCACGGAAAGGAGCATCAGAGGCCCCCCCCGCCCCCACGAATGGGGGTGCCGGCAGGAACAGTTCCGGAGGGAACGTTCCCGGCGTCCATTCGGGCACCCCCATTCGTGGGGGCGGGGGGGGGCGGATACAGGTGGCAGCGCACGACGTGGCCGGGAGCGAGCGTCACGGTGGGGAGCGGCTTTTCGCAGACGCCGGGCATGGCGCGCGGGCAGCGCGGGCGGAAGGGACAGCCGGTCGGCGCCTGGGCCGCGCTCGGCGGCTGGCCGGGGATGAACGGCAGGCGCTTGGCGTCTTCGGGGACCGCCTCGGGGAGCGAGGCGAGCAGGCCCTGCGTGTAGGGGTGGGCTGGTCGGGAAAAGAGCGTCGTCGCGTCCGCCTGCTCCATCACCTGCCCGGCGTATAGCACGACCACGCGCTCGCACGTCTCGGCCACCACGCCCAGGTCGTGGGTGATGAGCAGGACGGCCATCCCTGTGTCGCGCCGCAGCTCCCCGATGAGGGCCAATATCTGCGCCTGTACGGTCACGTCCAGCGCCGTCGTCGGCTCGTCGGCCAGCAGCACGTCGGGCCGGCAGGCGAGCGCCATGGCGATCATCACGCGCTGGCGCATCCCGCCGGACAACTCGTGCGGGTACTGGCGGGCGCGTCGCTCCGGCAGCGCGATATGCACGCGCCGCAGCGCCTCAACGGCCTCCGCCTGCGCCCCGGCGCCGCGCAGCCCGCGGTGGATGCGTACGGCCTCGGCGATCTGCTCGCCGACGGTGAAGACGGGGTTGAGGCTCGTCATCGGGTCCTGGAAGATCATGGCGATCTTGCCGCCGCGCACGGGCCGCATCGCCTTCTCGGGCAGCGCGAGCAGGTCGCGTCCCTCCAGTGTGATCGTGCCCTGCACGATGCGCCCCGGCTCCGGCACGAGCCGCAGGATCGAGAGCGCCGTCATGCTCTTGCCCGACCCGGACTCGCCGACCACGCCCAGGGTTTCGCCCCGATTCAGCGTCAGCGACACGCCGTCCACCACGCGCGCCATCTCGCGCCGCCCCGTGGGGAACGCCACCGTGAGGTTTTCGATTTCAAGCAAAGGTTCAGCCATGGGTAAGGTTCTGCGCCATCCGGGTTTGCGACCTCGCGAGTGCGGCCCGCGCCGCTTCGGCGACGCGAACATGGTTCGACGTCTCGGTTTCGCCTTCCGCGATCTGCCGCAGCACTTGTGCAGCGTCTTTATCCCCGGTCTGCTCCAGTGCGGTGATCATCGCCACGTAACACGCCGTTTCGTCGTCAGAGAAATCGCCAACAGGCCCGTCGTAGAGGAACTTACCGTTCCGAAAGCCGACGCACAGCCGGCGATATTGCGACGACAGGAGGTTATGGAGGGTACGCCGCTGGCGTCGGTTGATGACATAAGCCTGATCCGGTCCCATGCGCGGCAGCAGCCTCGTGAGCGCCTGCATCACGGTCCCCGCCTCTTCCGGCGATGGCGCGGCGCCTCTCATGCTATCCAATAAAGGTCCAACAGCGTGCAGACTTTCGAGGCGCGCCAGCGCGACGGCGGCGTTTCTCTGCGCTGGCCAGTCCTTCCTCGAAAACAAGAGGCTGTGGGCTGGACCAATCATGAAGGTCAGCATCTGCCAGGCCATCCGCGGCCATGAGCGGCCCTGCTGCCATGGCAGCACAACGAAAAAGAGAATACCCCCGGCTACCCAGGAGACAAGCACGGCCCAGGTCACGCAGGTACCGATCCGGTCAAAGCGAGCCCGCTTCCTTTGCTCATTCAGCAACACGTCTACGAGCAGACCAGTGGCCGCCTCGCACGGCATCTTCGCCAGCACGTCGTGAGCCGCCTTGACGTCCGTAGGTTTCTTGCTGCGAAAGGCAGTCGTCAACTCAGCACATGTCATGGCCGGTATCTATGATCCCATCCCAAGGGTTGCCGCTTGGACGGAAACGACGCTGGAACTTCCCTGGTTCAGCGTCGGCGACACGCCG
>CADCTO010000134.1 GCA_902805585.1 uncultured Armatimonadota bacterium
ATGGGGGGCGGTGCCCGACAGCGGCGCGCTCCGCAAGGGCGGCGGCATCACGGCGACGTTCAAGCAGGCCCATGACGAGACCGCCTACTACGGCCTGCTTGTGCCCAAGGGACCGTGGAAAAAGGTGCGCGTTACGCCCGATGGGGAGGGGCAGGGCGTCTTCTCCGGCCAGGGCGTGCAGGGCGTGGAGGTGACCAGGGCGGCGGGCAACGGGGGCGCCACGGTGCGGCCCCAGTGGAACGGGGCGCCGGGCCTGAAATGGAAGGCGAGCAGGGCTCCCGACGGCAGCCTGGCCTTCGAATGGAGCCTGCCCAACCGCGGCGAGGGCGTCTGGTTCTGGGACCGGGGCGGGCGCGAGATCGGCGCGGCCATCGAGGTTACTGCGACCGACGACAGGGTGTACTCGGTCTACGAGCCGTACCGCCTGTTCTACGCCCGGATGCTGGAGCCCGCCGGCCGCGCGCCGCTCCCGGCGGGCGCGCCCGCCGAGCTGACACGCGAGCAGGCGACAAAGGTCCTGCTGCCCGGCGATCCCGCGCTCAAGTTCACGGGTGCGGGGTGGAAGCGCGAAGGCAACGCGCTCCGGCACACCGGCGAGGACGAGTCGGCGGCCTACCTGGACGCTCTCCAGGCGCTCGATTTCGACCTGTGGGTCCGCTTCGAGGCCAAACAGGACGCCATCCTCGGCGCGTTCGTCCCCGGCACGCAGGAGTTGTCGGCGGGCCGCGACTACATCGCCTTCGTCGGCGGCTACGCCAACACGGCCACGCGCCTGCGCCTGTTCGGCCGCGAAGCCGGCGAGGATACGACAATGCTGACGCCCGGCCCGCACACGATGCAGCTATCGCGGCGCGGCGGGGCGGTCTGGTGCCTGTTCGACGGCAAGCCCATCCTCCACGCGCCCGACCCGGACCCGAAGAAGATCGTGGATCGCCTCGCCGTCCTCGGCGGCTACAACGGCGACCAGGTCGTCCACGAGATCCGGGTACGGACCGGCACTGCCTCAAAATAAGCCCTGTCACACATCCTTGCGGTGCGGCGTTTAGGTAGATGAAACAGGACGGTTGCGGCGTGAAGGCAGCGCGGCAGACCATCCGCACCCACCAAGGGAGGCTCGCAGAAAGATGGCTCGAAAGATCAACACGCTGGCGCTGGCCGGTCTGCTCTCCACGCTGGCGCTGGCCGCCGCGGTTCCCGCTCAGGCCCAGGACAGCCGCCAGCGGGACAAGAACAACATGCGCAACCTGGGCATCGCCCTGGGCGCCATCGCCGCGCAGCAGGTGCTCAAGGGCAACACCACGAGCGGGGCCGTCCTGGGGGCGGGTGCGGCCTACGCCGGCAAGAAGTACGAGGACGCCCGCAAGGCGCAGGGCGAGGAGAATCGGGACCGCCGCTACTACCGCGACCGTGACAACGACCGGGATCGGTATAATGACCGCGACCGTTATGATGATCGATACAACGACCGGGATCGGTATGACGACCGCTACAACGACCGGCCCGTGAGCCGCCCGATCGACCGGGAGGAGTGCCGCGACCAGGACCGCAGCCGCGGCAGCCAGAATCGCGACCTCTTCCGCCGCAGCGTCAGCAACGAGCGGCCGGGGAAGAACAAGCAGAAGTACCACAAAAACAAGGACCGGCGCGACGATTAAGATCCGCCGGTTTTGACGATAAGGAAAGCGGGGCCGGACCATCCGGCCCCGCTTTCCCGCGTTTATGGCGCTGCCGATGTGAGGGGGTGAGACGTGTCCCTGGAAACACTCGCGATGGTACCGGCCGCCCCGGAGTACGAGGCCGAGGTACTTGCGATGATGGCGGAATTCAAGGCCGAACACCCGCCGCGCTACTGGAACGCCCCGGAACTGCTGGCGGGCGACTTCCCCGCCTATCTCCGACGGCTCCGGCGCAACGCCCTGGGCTTGGACCTTCCGTACGGTTTCGTGCCGACCACGACCTTCTGGATGCTGCGCGACGGGGCCGACATCGTCGGAGTCAGCTCGCTCCGGCACCATCTGGTCCCTGTCCTCGAGATCGAGGGCGGTCACATCGGCTACGCCATCCGGCCCGGCGAGCGGCGCAAAGGCTACGGCACGCGGCTCCTCGCCCTGATGCTGGACGAGGCCCGCGCCCTCGGCCTTTCCCGCGCGCTCGTGACCTGCGACACCGACAACCTCGGCTCGGCCCGCATCATCCAGAAGAACGGCGGCGTCTTCGAGGGCGAGGCGCCTTCGCCGCGTACGGGTAAGCCCGTTTCCCGCTACTGGATCCAGTTATAGCGGTGGTTCGCCCCCTCCGCCCCCACCATTGGGACGGAGGGGGCCGCTGCTTATTCCTCGTTGATCGTGATCGACTGGATCGTGTCACCCTGCCGGACGGAATCGACGACCTCCTGGCCGGAGCGCACCTGCCCGAACACCGTGTGCTTGCCGTCGAGGTGCGGCTGCGGTGCGTGCGTGATGAAGAACTGCGAGCCGTTCGAGTTCGGCCCGGAGTTCGCCATCGACAGCGAGCCGGTCCGGTGCCGGTTCGGGTTGCCGGCCGTCTCGTCGCGGAACTTGTAGCCGGGACCGCCCCGGCCCGTTCCGGTCGGGTCGCCGCCCTGGATCATGAAGTCCGGGATGACCCGGTGGAAGACGGTCCCGTCGTAGAACCCTTCACGGGCCAGGAAGACGAAGTTGTTGACCGTCATCGGCGCGTCGGCGGCGAAGAGGTCGCAGGCGATGGCGCCCCGGGACGTCTCGATGGTGGCCGAATAGTTCCTGGTCGGGTCGATGGTCAAAGACGGCGCTGCGTCGTACTGTTTGCTCGGCATGATGTGTTGCTGCTCCCGTAGCGGATTTCCGTGTTACAGTACCCGCTTCCGACCGCAAAGCGGACACGCCGCCCGAGAAAAAGGAGGTCGGCCCATACTCGCCGAATCAGACGCTAACCCGTTGGGGAGGGGAGCACGCTTATGGATCTGGATGTCTTTCTGATTTTGCACGGCTGGGGGGGCAACAAGCCGGCGCACTGGCAGGAGCACCTGGCGACGGCGCTGGCCGAGGCGGGCGCGACCGTCCACTACCCGAAGCTGCCCGACCCGACGGCCCCGGACCTGCAGGCGTGGTTGGCGCGGCTGGACGAGGCGGTTCAGGCGATCCCCGCCGGCTCGCGGCTGACCGTGCTGTGCCACAGCCTGGGGGCGATCACCTGGATGCACTACGCCGCGCGCGCCCCGCGCCCGCAGTTCGCCGACCGCGTGCTCCTCGTCGCCCCGCCGTACGTGATCCCGGAGATCCCGCCGAGCGACGCGCCTACGGGGGTGGCCGGATTCTTCCCGCCGCCGATGGACCCGGGCGCCCTCGCGTACGCGGCCTGCGAGACGCACCTCGTCGCCTCGGACACCGACGACTACGCCACCTTCGACCAGAGCAGCGCCTACGCCGACCGGCTGCAGATCCCGATCCACAAGCTGCCCGGGGCGGGCCACATCAGCCCGTACTACGGCTACGGTGAATGGCCCTGGGTGCTGGAGTGGTGCCTGCGCCGGGCCGGACTGCCCCCGGTGCCCCGCGCGGCGGCCGAGGCCCCGGCAAACCCGGCCGCTTACTGAAGTGTGCGGCCGGGCGCGGTCAACCGCGGGACAGAGGAGATGCCTCACTTCAGGTGGGCGTCGAAAGGATCACACGGGCGCTCTTCAGCGACAGGAACATTCGGCGGTCTTCGACCCCGTAGCGTTGGAACCCGGCCCTTTCGTAAAGCCGCAACCCCTCGTTTGTGGCGTACAAGGAGATTCCGGCAATCCCGATCCATCGTGCCGCTTCTGATACAACGCGCAACGCTTCTACCAGCAACAAGCCTCCGAATCCTTGCCCACGGCGGCTCAAGTGGCGAGCAAGGTACGCCAACTCTGCCGCAGGAAGGTACGCGGGAGGGTCTGCACTCGGAAGGCCGGTCGTCCAAATACCGTCAGCTTTCAGCGTGAAGAAACCAATGACGATCTCAGCGGGCGAAGCAATGCCGGTGTCCAGAAGCACAAACGTCCGTGAACGGTCCTGCAACGCTTCAGGCAAGGCTTCGTTCCACAGAAAGGTGTCGATGGCGGTGTTGCCGGAACGGAAAGACGATACGTCGTGTTGCGCGGCAAGAGCTTCGAAGCGGTACGGTGCTACGGCAAGCAACTCAGCGGCCGGGGTCGCCCAAGAGACGCCGGTAGTTCTCGACGGCCTCCCGCATCCACTCCGTAGGTTGTCGGGGTTCTTCTGCGAGGACTTCTTCCAACCGCGCGAACTCCTCGGGAGATAACGGCTTGGGTGACGCGGGCCGGTCCGCGCCTAGCTGTATCGCGTCTTCTTCCGCATCGCGCGGTGTGGTCACCGGCGCCTTGCTACCCATCACAGTCGCCCTCCTGCTGGGATTGTACCACGCAGGCACGGGCGGCGGAAAGCGGCGTGTTTGTCCTGTGGCGACCGACCGTGTCTCTATTGACTGCTAACTCGACGGACTGTTTTCGATCTCCGGCCCCCACCCGCCGCCGCCGGGCGTCTCCAGGATCATCCGGTCGCCCGGCTGGACGTCGCGGCCGTCCACAGAGCCGAGCGTAAGTACGTCACCGTTCGCGCGGACGAGGCGCTGGGTTCCCGGCTGGCCGGGGGCGCCGCCGGCGAGGCCATATGGCCCTTCGGCCCGGTGCTGCGTGAGGAGCGAAAGGGACATGGGGGCAAGGAAGACGTACTCGCGGACGATGCCGTCGCCTCCCGCATGGCGGCCCGCGCCGCCGGAGCCGCGCCGGACGGCGAAGCGTTCGATGCGCACGGGGTACCGGTGCTCGACGATCTCCGGGTCGGTGATGCGCGTGTTGGTCATGTGCGTGTGGACCGCATGGGCGCCGTCGAAGCCGGGGCCGGCGCCCGCGCCGCCGCAGACCGTCTCGTAGTAGCCGAACGTGTCCGTCCCCCACAGCACGTTGTTCATCGTCCCCTGGCTGCACGCGGCCAGCCCGAGCGCCCCCAGCAGGGTGTCCACCAGGCGCTGGCTCGTCTCCACGTTGCCGCCGACGACCGCGGGGCACCGGGTCGGGTCCTGTGGGAAGGGCGGGTTCAGTATCCCCGGGGGGATACGGAGCGTGACGGCGCGCAGCAGGCCTTCGTTCAGCGGCAGCGGCTCGCGCACCAGGAGGCGCAGCACGTACAGCACGACGCTGTGGACGATGGCCGGGGTCGCGTTCAGGTTGCCCCCGTGGACGCCCGCGGACCCGGCGAAGTCGATGCTCGCGTGGTCGCCGGCGATGTCGATGGTGGCGCAGAGCGTCGAGCCGTCGTCGAGCCGTTCGGTCGCCGCGTAGCGTCCCGACCCGTGTCGGGCAAGCGCACCCTGGAGCAAGCGACGGGCATGCCCCTTCAGCGCCTCCATGTATCGCCGCACGGTTTCCGCACCATGGGCGGCCGCGAGCTGGACCAGCGCCTCCGCGCCCCGTCGGTTGGCGGCCACGGCGGCGCGCAGGTCGGCCAGGTTGTCCTCGACCGATCGCGACGGGAACGGCGCATCGGTCAGGACACGCCGCAACTCGTCCCACCGCATCCGCCCATCCCGGCTCAGGTACATCGGCGCGATGACGACGCCTTCCTCCGCGAGCGTGGTCGCGTCAGGCGGCATCGAACCCGGACGGGTCCCGCCGATCTCGGCGTGGTGTGCCCGGCTCGCGACGTACCCGAGCAGTTCGCCGGTCGTGGTGTGGGCGGGCGTTATCACCGTAACGTCCGGCAGATGCGAGCCGCCAAACCCCGGGTGGTTCGTCACCGCCACGTCCCCGGGTTTCAGCGGGAGCGCTTCGCGCACGCGACGGACGCACAGGCCCAGCGCACCCAGGTGGACGGGGATGTGCGGCGCGTTCACAACGAGCTCCCCGTCCGCGTCCAGAAGCGCGCAAGAGAAGTCCAGTCGCTCCTTCACATTCGTCGAGAAGCTGTTGCGCCGGAGCTGCTCGCCCATCTCCTCGGCGATGGCCCGGAACCGGTTGGTGAACAGTTCCAGTTCCACGACTTCCGCCCTCCGGCCCCCCGCCGCCTCGCCCGGGGCAGCAGGGGCCGGGAGGGTGGTCAACACCAGTGCCCCGGCGCCATCCACGACGGCCTCCCACCCGGGTTCTACCACGGTCGCACTGTGCGTCTCGAAGATCAGGGCAGGACCGGGGATCGCCGCGCCAAGTGGAAGGCCCGCCCGCTCGTAGACGGTCGCCCCGTGCCACGCGCCGCCGAAACGGGTCCGGGCCTGGCGTACGGGCACCGCCCCGGACCGGTCGGGAAGGGGAGCGGTCGCCGCCTCTTCGTCGGGCCGGGACGACGCGATGACGCGCAACGACTCCACCTCGACGGCTTTCCCTTCCGGCCGATGCCCGAACAGAGACTCGTACTGTGCGAGGAAGTCGGCTTCCAGGTCGGCGTTCGACCCGAACTCGACCGATAACGCGGCCTCCTGGCCCGCAAAACGCATAATCACGATGTGCCGGCGCACGGTCACGTCGCTTGTCGCGACGCCCTCCGCCCGCACGGCGCGTGTTGCGTCCGCCGCCAATTGACCGAACCACCCCGGCAGGTTTGCGGTTACGTCCGCGAGCGGCTGCAGCACCTGGTGCGCTGCGAATCGCTCGATGACGGCGTGTCCGATGCCCAGTGCGCTCAACAGCCCCGCGTCCGGCGGCACCAGGACGTTCGTGATCCCGAGGCGGGCGGCGACCGCGCAGGCGTGCTGCCCGCCCGCACCGCCGAAGGTGACGAGGGCGTGCTCAGAGGGGTCGTAGCCGCGGCGCAGGGAGACCGTCCGGATCGCGTCGGCCATGCGTTCGTTGGCGACGTCCAGGAAGCCTTCCAGGAGTGCTTCCCGTTCCAGCCGCTCGCCCGTTTCGTGTGCGATGGCGGCGAGCAGGCCGTCCACGCGGGTTTCGGCGTGTCGTGGGTTGATGGGGATGGGGAAGCGGTCCGGGGAGAGACGCCCGAGCAGCAGGTTCACGTCGGTGACCGTCAGCGGACCGCCCGCCCCGTAGCATGCCGGGCCGGGATGTGCGCCGCCGCTCTCCGGCCCGACGCGCAGCCCCTGCCGGTCGAACGTGCAGACCGAACCGCCACCCGCCGCCACGCTCTCGATGGCCAGGGCGGGCGCGACCAGGTGGGCGTCGCCCACCTGGTGCTCGAAGACGTACTCGAAGTCACCGTCGTAGCGCGCGACGTCCGTGCTCGTCCCGCCCATGTCGAACGCGATCACGCGGGTGAAGCCGGAGCGGTGACCCGCGAGCGCGGCCCCCACGATCCCGCCCGCGGGGCCGGACAGGAGGCTGTCTTTGGCCTGGAACGTGCCCGCCCGCACCAGCCCGCCCACGCTGGTCATCACGTGGAGCGAAGACGCGGCCCTCACCCCCGGCCCCTCTCCCCTTCCTCCGGCTGTCGCCGGGGGTGAGGGCCGACTGCACCCCTTCCACGTACCGGTCAATGAGGGGCGCGAGGTAGGCGTTCACGACGGCAGTCTGGGCGCGGGGCAGGAGCTTGATGAACGGGGCGAGATCAGAAGCGCAGGAGACGTGGGCGAAGCCCGCGCGGCGCAACGCCGCAGCCAGCGCGCGCTCGTGGCCGGGGTGCCGGTCGCC
The DNA here is from genome assembly GCA_902805585.1 of uncultured Armatimonadota bacterium. Lineage (GTDB taxonomy): Bacteria > Armatimonadota > Armatimonadia > Armatimonadales > Armatimonadaceae > CADCTO01. The sequence continues at coordinate 7,622 of CADCTO010000134.1, forward strand.
GTGCAGCAGTGCGACCGCCGCCGCGGTGACTCCGGAGGCGAGGAGACGGTCGATATCGGCGGCGATCCGCTCCGTATCGAGCGGGCGGAGCATGTGCCCGTCGGCCGCGATCCGCTCCGGCACCTCCACGACCGCCTGGTAGAGCGGCGGCGGCTTGCGGATGTCCAGCGCGAACAGGTCGGGGCGCTGCTGCGTGCCGATCTCGAGCAGGTCGCCGAACCCTTCGGTGATAAAAAGCGCGACCGGCGCACCCCGCCGCTCCAGCAGTGCGTTCGTGCCGCGCGTGGTGGCGAGCCGCATCGCGAGGGGGGGCAGCGGCGCGTCCGCAGGGGTCCCCGTGACGAGACGGGCCGCCAGGACCGGCGCCTCCTGGCCCGTGCCTTTCTGGCCAAAGCCGTCTACAACCTGCCCACAACCGAACTGCTGATGGAGATGCTCCGGCTCCAGCCCAACCTGCGGCGCGCGCCTGTGCGGCTGGGAACGCCGGCGACAGATCCCCAGCCCCGCGACCTTTTCGCGCGCGTTCAGCGAGTTCGCCGCGGCAGGTCTGGGCGACGCCGTTCATGCCGCCTTGGTCAACAAGCACGTGAGTACCCACGTCGTCATGCACATCAGCCGTGACGCGACCGAGATAGCGGCCCGGCAGAGGAGCACGTCCAAGCCGAAGGTGCCGACTGCCCCGCCCAAGAAGCGGGGGCGGCCCAAGAAGGGAGAGGTGCGAGAGCAGGTACCTACAAGGCTGCAAAAGCAACTTTCGCAGACCGTAGAGCAAGCCCTATCCGAGTTGCCGCGCCTGTGCGAGAAGGGCACCAAAACCGACTCCAAAGGCCACTGGCACTTCTGGGTCGGCTGGAAGGCGCACATTGACTGGACTGATGGCGGGCTGCCCGTCAACGTGGTGATGACCTCGGCGGCGATTCACGACAGCCAGGTGGCCATTCCGCTGGCCAAGCGTACGGCACAGCGCGTCACCTCGTTGTACGACTTGATGGACTCGGCTTACGACGCCAAGGAGATCAAGCAGGTCAGTCGGGAGTTGGGGCACGTGCCGATCATCGACCCGAACCGCCGCCCGGCTAATTCGATACCGTTGGAGCCGGCGTCGGTTCTGCGCTTTCGGGAGCGTTCGGTAGCCGAGCGGGGCAACAGCCGTCTCAAGGACGAGTTCGGCTGCCGCAACCTGCGGGTGCGGGGGCACGCCAAAGCCCATCTGCATGTGATGTTGGGCGTGCTGGCACTGTTCGCGGACCAACTGCTCAAGCCCCTCACCGGCTGATCGATTTTTGAAAGAGCCTCTACTGTCGGCGAAATCAGGCCGCTTGAGCCAGTGCCGCGAAGCGCGTGACACGCGTCTTGGCGCGCGGCATTCCCGCCAGCCACTGCACCGCGCGCAGGACGTTCATTGCGGCGGCCGCGCAGGCCTGTTGTAGCTCGGTCTTGGCCAAGCCGATGTAGCGGCTCCGGCGCATGCCGAAGGCGCGCACACCTTGCGAGACCGTGCCCTCCACGCCAGCACGGATATGGTAGCGTTCCTGCCAGGCGGGGTCGTTCATTCGTTCCCGCGCGGCATTCAGCGCCTCGTACTCCGGACGTGGATGGAAGTAGATCACGCGTCGTGCATCCTTCGCCGGCGTGCATGCCTGCCGGACGGCGCAGCTACCGCAATCGGTGCGGCTGAAAACGGCTCCGATGCGTGGGACGCCATCCTTGTCGCGCCCGGTGCGCCAGATCACCGATGTCTTGCCCTGTGGGCAGGTGGCCTGCTGGCGATCCCAATCGATGGTGAAGTGGCGCTGCTCATATCCTTCAGCACGGGCGTACTGGTTCCGCACGCCCCGGACCGGTCCTTCGAGGGAGATGCCGTAGTCGCGCTGGCTTTCGATCAGCAGGCCCGCATCGACATAGGCCGAGTCCACGAAATGCTCAGCAGGCAGCAGCCCTTTGGCAGCCAGGCGCTCGTGAATGCCGGCCGTGTTCGTCATGTCCGGCCGCATGGAAAGGCAGGTCTCGACGTGGGTGATCAGGTGCGCCGCCTCCTCATCGCATACCTCGGTGACGTGCACTTTGTAGCCCACCCACTCGAACCCGCGCTTGGCGCTGTAATGCGCTTCCGGGTCGTAGGGGGACTGCAGCCGCTCGGCGGTCGCAGGCAACTCCTTGGGCTGTTTCCAACGGAGCCGCCCATCGTCCCGGCTGTAGTGGGTGCGCCATGCCTTGCGGAGCGTTTCAACCATCGGCACCTCGCGCGCGGCCGTCGGTGCGGAGGCGGCGTCGAGAGCATCGAGCAGCAGAAACCCGTCTGCGCCGATCGCCAGAGCCAGCGCCTCACGCTTCTCCTGGCTCTTGGGCAGCCGGCAGTCCTCGATCCGGTGGGCATAGCGCTCAAACCACACCGCTGGCGCGATCCCGCGCAGCCACTCGGGCACCACCGCGGCCAAGTCGTCGAGGGTGGCGCGAAGCGTTTCGCCGACCAACTCGAGGAGGTGCAGGTCGCGTACAGCGGCCAGCACATACGTGCTGTCCGTCCGTTGCTTCCCCCGTGCCTTGAGCAGGCCGCGCTGCTGGAACCGCTCGAGCATCGTGTCGAGCAGCAGGTGCTTCGACGGGCCATCGACGAGGCGGGCCCTGAACTCGGCCAGGACGCTGAAATGAAAGCCTGGGTCGGTGAGCTCGAGGCCGAGCGCGTACTTCCAGTCGATCCGGGACCGCACGGCCTCGGCGGCCTGTCGTTCGGCCAGCTGCTCCAGG
>CADCTO010000135.1 GCA_902805585.1 uncultured Armatimonadota bacterium
CTGGCCGACGCGCCGGGGGCGGCCAAGCCCGCCAGGGTCGAGAAGACGAACGGGTCGCCGGGCTGGTGGCTCGCCACGGTCTCCTCGTCGGCGGTCCGGTAGGTCGGGGAGGGGGAGTGGCGCACCTCCTAGTGGTCGAGGCCGGGATCGCCGGAGGCGGTGTGGGCTTCGCCGGCCGCCGCGTCCCAGGCGCCGGAGGCGAACGCCGGGCGCGGCCTGTTCGCCGCAACGGCAGGTCGGGCCGTTCGCTTTGCCTACGGCTGTGTCGGCGAGCCGAGGCGCGCCGCGACCAGCACCAGGACGCCGGTGCCGAACAGGGCGGCGCCCGCGGCCCACTGGGCCGCGGCCCGCCTCCGGTCACGCCGCAGCCTTTCGCGAAGGCGGGTGAACTCGCCCTCGATGACCAGCGCTTCGCCTCTGAGCCGCTCGAGACTCGTGCGGGCCTCGGACGTCGCCCTGATCAGACTGCGGGCGCGCCCGCAGACCGCGTAGCCCGCCAGCAGCAAGAACGTGCCGATCAGGAACAGCATCGACAGGCTTCCCTCCAACACCGGGTCCGGCCCCGCCGCACTACAGGAACGACCACGACGACCGCCGGTGGTGGTCGTCGCCCGCGCTGACCAGGTCCACCCGGACCCCGTGCGCTTCGTCCCAGCCGACGGACACGTAGGCCTCGACCGCGACCTGGCCCGGCCCGCTCGTGCCGAGCGCGAAGTGGGCGCCTCGCACCTGCTCGAGCACGAACGCGTCTGGCCCGGACGCGCCCGCGGCTACCTCCTGCCAACTGGCCCGGACCGCGCCCCGCACGGCCGTCTCCTGGTCGCACGCCTGCCGCCAGGCGTCGATCAGCCGCCGGTAGTCGGTGTCACCGGCGCCCCGGGGATGGACCCCGAAGACCAGGCTGGCCGTCCCCCACGGCCACGCGATGCCGGGTGCCGGCTCCCAGAGCAGGTAGCCGCCCTGAGGGACAGAGTACGGCCCCGGCGCCCGCAGCGCGGCCTCTGCTTCCGGCGACACCCGCGGTTGCCACTCCGCCAACCCGAGGCCCTCCTGTAGTCGAACGGCCACGTCAAGCTGCGCAGGCGCGGGGTCGGAGCGATGGACTCGGCCGGGGAGTCGCGCGCCCTCGTCCGCTTCAACGATCCGTCAGCCGGCGCGCTGCGCTAGGCGCCCGGCGCGCGGTAGCGGACCTGACCGGCCTTCCGCAGCGCGTCCAGCGTGTCGTCGACGCTCAAGAGGATCGTCGTCTCGAACGAGCTGAGCGCGCCGCCGGCGCTGATCGCCAGCGCGACCGCGGCCATCGACACGTTGTCGGGTGCCTCCCACAGGTTGTAGCCGTCGTGCGTGCCGAAGGCGTACCAGAACCCGTGGAGCTTCCCGCCGACCGACTCGATGTACGCCTGCGCGGCCGCCCGCCGGTCCTCGGGGTTACCGACCAGCCGGTTCCAAGTCTCGGGCGTGTAGCTGAACTTCGACAGATAGAGGGGCATCGTCAATCTCCTTGGGATGGTGCTCGCCGTCAGCCGCGGTCGTCTTCCGGCGGGGGCGGCAGTGGGAACAGGTCGGCGACGGGGATCGGGGCGGCGTCCGGGGGCGCGAGCGGCGGCAGGGCGGTGGCGGCCGCGAAGGCGTCGGATCATCCGTAATGCGTCCACATTCTGAGCACCTTCACCACCCGGGCGTCTTTATCCACCTGATAGACGAGCCGATGTTGGATGTTGATGCGGCGCGAGTAGGCGCTGGCTAGGTCGCCGACCAGCTTTTCGTAGGGCGGCGGGGTCTGAAACGGGTTGACGCGCAGGACCGCAAGTAACGCTTCCGCCTTGGGGCGCAGGCCCGCCGAGGCCAGGTCGAGTGAATCTTTCTGTGCCTGCCGGGTAAAAACGATCTGCCACTCGGGCGCGCCGGGAGCCTCCGCCTCCGCGTGCCCGGCATTCACCAGGGCAACTCCGTGGAGCACTCCTCTACCGGCGTCCGCATCCCCTCCTGGACGGACTCGCGCATCCCCGGGACCGACAGGAGGTAAAGCGTCTCCTCGATGGAGCGCCAGTCCTCTTCCGCGATCAACACCACGCTCGCGTTCCTGCCCGTGATCTGTATCGGCTCATGCGAGGCGACGGCCTGTTCCAGCACCCGAGCGAGGTCGGCCTGCGCTTGTACGTCCGTGATGGTTTTCATGAAGACAGTTTACCGCACGCTGAGGGGAATGTAAGGTAGGCTCCGGTCAGCCGCCGTCAGTCGTCGTCTTCCGGCGGTGGGAGGAGGTCCGTCACGGGGATCGGGGCGGCGTCCGGGGGCGCGAGCGGCGGCCGGACCGACTCGCCCTCGGCGAACGCTCGCACGTCGGCGTACCCAGGGGCGTCGGGGCCGCGGTGTACCTCGACCTGCCGGGCGCGCAGGTTGACGACCCAGTAGTCGGCGACGCCCGAGCGCGCGTACATCCGGGCCTTGTCGGCGCGGTCGAAGGCCAGCGTCCAGTCCGACACCTCCACGATCAGGAGTACGTCGGCGGCCGGCGGCGCGGCGGGCGCGTCGTCTTCGTCCCCGCGCACAACGGCGAGGTCCGGCTCCGGGACGCGCCGCGCGCCGAGCGGCAGGGTCATCTGCACCCGCACGTGTGCCATGCCCGCGAACCGCTCGCGCAGGCGCTTACCGACCTTCAGCACCGCCCGGACGTGGTCCGCGCCCTGTGCGCTCATCTCCAGGATCTCCCCCTCGATCAATTCCGTGCGCAGGCCCGGCGGGAACACCCCGGCCTCGCTCGCCCTCTGGTACTCCTCCGCCGTCCATGCGTGCCGTGCCGCGTCCACCATCGCGCTTGTGCTGCCCATCGCTCGTCACCTCGACCCTATTTTACCGCAGGACAACGCCGCCCCTTTGCGGAACAGGAGTCCCGTATGCGCGAAAGCCAGCAGACCGTCCGTATCGAGCGGCACCGGGTCGGGGACGACATCACCGTGATCACGTTCGAGGCCGCCGACGCGACCGATGCCGCGCCCACGCCGACGCCGCGGCGCCCGCTGGTCTTCGTGGTCCACGGGCTGCAGAGCCGCAAGGAGCGCCACATCGAGCTGTGCCTGCTGCTCGCCGAGGCGGGGTTCCTGGCCTGCACGCTGGATGCGCGGCACCACGGGGAGCGGGCGACGCCCGAGACGATGGCGCTGCTGGGCGGCCGGATGAGCGCCGGGTTCGCCCTCCTCTTCGCCGAGGCCGTGATGGGCACGGCGCAGGACGTCGGCGCGCTGGCGGACTATTTCGGGCGCGAGCGCTACGGCCTGATCGGGCACTCGATGGGCGGCTACGTCGCCCTGAAGACGGCTATACACGACCCGCGCGCGGCGGTCGTGGTCAGCATCGCCGGGAACCCCGACTGGACGATCCTGCCGGAGGGGGTCTTTCTGCCGCCCGAGGCCCTGATGCTGGCCCGCGCCGAGAGCCCGATCACATACCCCGACCGCTTCTGGCCGCGCCCGCTGCTCCTGCTGCACGGCGACGCCGACCCCGTCGTGCCGGTCCGGGGGGACCGGGCCCTGCACGAACTGCTGACGCCGCGCTACGCCGAAGACCCGGGCCGCCTGTCGCTGGTCGAGTACCCGCGGGTCGGGCACGAGTTCACCCCCGACATGGCCGCGCGCGCCGTGGCCTGGATGACCCGTTACCTGGACCGGTGATGGCACTCGCTTCTGACAAGGAGGTTGCCGATGAAGACGCTTCGCGAAACGCTGGTGCTCGGGCCGGACGAGGGCCGGGCGCTGTTCGTGGGCCGGGGGCTGGGCGTGCGGTATATGGTGGAGGGGCTGGAGACGAGCGGCGCGCTCGCGCTCGTGGAGCACCCGGTCGCGCCGAAGTACCTGGCCGCCCCGCTCCACGTCCACCACCGGGAGGACGAGATCTCGTATGTGCTGGAGGGCGAGATCGGCGCCCAGATCGGCGACCGCGTGCTCCGGGCTCCGGCGGGCACGCTCGTGTTCAAGCCGCGCGACGTCTGGCACACGTTCTGGAACCCGGGCGACACGCCCGCACGGATTCTGGAGATCATCACGCCCGCCGGGTTCGAGAAGTATTTCGAGGAGGTCATGAACTACTTCCCCGAGAACGGCCCGCCGGACGTGGCGGGACTGAAGGCGCTCTGCCGCCGATACGACTTCGAGATGGACGTGGAGAGCGTCCCGGGGCTGCTGCAAAAGTACGGCCTTTCGGACGTGTAGCGGCGACGCTACCGGGAAGGGAAAAAGAGAACGCCTTGTTGAATCCGATCCACCACCGCGCGGCCACCCGTAGCGGCATCCTGAAAAGCGCGGCCGGGCTGGCTGCCGCGTTTTCGCTGCTGCTGGCCGCGCCCGGTTGCGGGGGCGGTTCCGACCCGGAGCCGGAGACCCGGTACGTCGCGCTGGGCGACTCCATCGCCTTCGGCGTCGGGGCGACGAGCCGCGACGGCTACGTGTCGCTCTTCCGCGACCGCCTGGGGCAGGTCGTGGGCAGGGTGCGGCTCGACAACCAGGCCGTTCCGGGGATCCAGTCGGACGACCTGCTCGTCCAGCTCCGCGACGACCTGCCCAACGGCGTGCGCAGCGCGGTCGGGAACGCGCAGGTCCTTACCGTCAGCATCGGCGGCAACAACCTGCTCGCTTGTGCCAACGACGACAACACGTCCGTGGACGTGCCGTGCATGGGGTCGGGCGCGGCCCGATTCCAGAGCGAGTGGCCGCAGATCCTGGCCGAGATCCGCACGCAGATCGGCTCGCAGGCCCGGCTGTACGTCATGACCGTCTACAACCCGTTCATGGCGAGCGACCCGGGCTTCGGCGTGGCAGACCCGTTCATCCGGCAGGTCAACGCCGTCATCGGGGACGCGCAGCTCCAGGCGACCTACGACTACAAGGTGGTCGATGTGTACACCGACTTCCTGGGCACGCTGCCCGACGGGACGGAAAAGACGTGCGCCTGGACGCGCTTCTGCGAACCCGAGCGCGACGTGCACCCCAACGACGCCGGGCACGCCGAGATCGCGCGGCTCCACCAGGCGGCGTACCCGTAGGAGCCGGGAACGCGGCGAAAGGGACGCGGCGGCGGGCGCCTTGCGGCGCGGGCTCCGCTCAGCGTTCTGCGGAATCCCGGACGGCGTCCTCCGGGGCGCCGCCGGTCTCCTTGCCGAGCGGGACCACCTCGGCCGGGTCGCCCGCGGTCTCGCCGGGATCGGTGACGCCCGCGCCCCGGTCGGCGGCGACCGCGGCCTTGTCCATCTCGCGCACGGCCCCGTCCACGCTCGGGATCGCCCCGGGCGCTTCGCCGGGCGCGTTCGTCGGGTCCGCAGGGTTCTGTTCGCTCATCTCGGTTCTCCTCGCTGGTAGGATGGATGTACCCGCGTCCGCGCGCCCTCACCCCGGGTACGATAACGAAGATGCACGGCGGCGCCGCCGCCGCACAGGGCCGCGCACGAGGAGGTCGGGTTTGGAAGCGCTGGATCAAGAGCAGGAACGGGTCGTGGCGACCGAGGAGCAGTCGGCGGAAGGGTTCGACCTGCCCGCGCCGGCGGGGGCGGTGGTGGCGCCGCCCGGGACAGCGCCGCTCGCCCCGGCGGAGTTGATCCGTCTGCCCGCCCGCCACAACCCCGTTCTCCGGCAGGTGCTGGCGGCGGTGAACGCCGACGAGGACCTGCACGCCATCTGGCGCTGCCAGAACGTCAACGCCGTGGACCGGCTGGGCATGAGCGACCACGGCCCCGTGCACATGCACATCGTGGCGAACATGGCCTTGCGCCTGATCCGCCTGCTGGCCGCCCGCGACGTCGAGTCCAGCATCGTGCGCGACCACGGTCTGACCAGCCTCGACGCCGAAGTCATCGTGGTGCTGGGCGCGCTGCTGCACGACGCCGGCATGTCCATCCACCGCGACGACCACGAGGCCATGAGCCTGTTCGTCGCCCTGCCCAAGCTCCAGGAACTCCTGGGCCCCGTTTACGGGCCGGCGGAGCGGCGGGTGATGATCTCGGAGACGCTGCACGCCATCATCACGCACCGCAGCGGCGGCCGGCCGCTGACGCTGGAGGCGGGCGTGGTGCGCCTGGCCGACGCGCTGGACATGTCGCAGGGCCGCTCGCGCATCGCCTTCACGGCCGGGCACGTCAACATCCACTCGGTCTCGGCCGCGGCCATCGAGCGCGTCGGGATCGTGGCCGGCGAGACCAAGCCGGTGCGGATCGAGATCCACATGAGCAACGCGGCCGGGGTGTTCCAGGTGGACGAGCTGCTGCGCGACAAGCTCAAGGGCTCGGGGCTGGAGCCGCACGTCGAGGCCGTGGCCGAGGTGACGGGCGAGTCCGACCGGCGCCTGTTCGAGACCTTGCGCTACGGGTGAGGCTGCCCCCCGACTACGCTGGACTGTTTCCGGGGGCGGCACCGCTTCCATCGGCAGGTTCGGCCCGCGGCCCGCGGGCCTGCCTGCCCCTCCAGGCCCGGAAGCGCCTCCAGGTGAGCGCCAGCCCCGTCCAGACCAGCACCGCAGGGCCGGCCGACGCCATCCCCGCCAGGGTCTGCCCGGGGATTCCGGCGACCTCGCCGGTGTGCGCGAACCGCAGGAAGGAGCGCAGGCGGCGGCCGAGGGTGCCGGCCGAGTACGGCTCCCACCGGCCGACTTCGCCGGATTTTCGGTCCAGCGTGAGCTGATCGCGCTTCTGGGGCTGGCCGCCGTTGCCCCGGTCGATCGTGAACGTGACGGGATCGTCGGCGGAAGCGGGCATCCGCATGCTGATGCTCCGCCAGCCCGGCACCTGTCGCTCGGCCCGGCCCCAGAGACCGTCGAGGCCCGCCAACGAGACGGCCTAGCTTCGGCGCCGCCCGCCCGCCTCGCCGCCGCCTCCGGCCTCACCGCGTCCGCGTTCGCCGGGGGCGCGTCCTCCCCCGGCGCCGGGACCGCCCGGGCCACCACCACCCGGACCGCCGCCGTGGGGAGGCGGCGGGTTCTCGCCGGCCAAGCTGTACACCAGGTCGCTCGCCCACGGGTAAGAGATGACGACCCCGGACAGGACTATGAGGAACAGTGGGATCGCGCCCCAGAAGCCGATGACGTTGTGCCTGTTGAAGTCGCGCGCCTTGCCGGCGGCCATTCTGTGCCGGAAAAGCGTTGCCAGACATCCGGGGCGCGTCTCTGTTTGTGCGCTAAGGGGCTGCCGCCGGGAGTGTCACTTTCCACACCGTCCCGCCCTCGCGGTCGGACACCAGGAGCGTGCGGGCGTCCAGGAAAACGACCTCGCGCGCCTTGCCCATGCCTTCGGCGACGACGGTCGCTTTACCGTCCGTTCCGAGCCGGGACAGCCGCCCGTTTCCTTCCTCGGTGACGTACAGTTCGCCGCGCGGGGATAGCGTCAGCCCGCTCGGGCTCGAAAGCCCGCCCGCCCAGACCTGGAACGCGCCGCCGGGCAGGCGCCGGAGGACGGCTCCGCCCACTTCGTCCGTCACGTAGAGCGTGCCGTCGTCGGCTGCGGCGATATCACGCCATCCGTACTTGGCGCCCGCCGCGCCTGCGGCGAACGGGGCGGGTTCCAGCGCGAGCCTGCCCGACACCATCGGACCGGGAGCGAAGGCACGGACCACCGATTCCCGGTGCGAGACCACGAGCAGGCCGCCAGGCCGCTTCGGGTCGGCTGCCAGACCGAGCGGGTCGATCACCTCGCCCGTCAGGCGCGTCAACGGTCTGCCCGGCCTGATTCTGGCAACCGAGTTACCCTCCCGCTCGGCGACGTACAGCATCTCTCCGACGAACAGCGCCCAGGACGGCTTCTTCAAGCCTTCCGCGACCACCGCCGCCTGCTTACCCGCGCTGTCGAGCCGGACCACGCGCCCCGACCCGTTCTCCACCACCAGCACCGTTCCGGCACGCTCCACCGCGAGCCCTTGCGGGGCGGCCAGACCTTCGGCCCATTTCACGGGCGTCGCCCTGCCTGCCGATGCTTTGTCCACCGCCGCGGGCGCCGCTGCCGCGGGCGCCGCTGCCGCCAGCATCCACGCCAGCCCGAAGGCCGGAAAGATCGTTCTCATCATAAGGGGTGTGAGGCCTCCGTGCATCAGTTGTCGGCGGGGGCCGGCGAGGCTTTGCCGTTCCACCAACCGTTGTCCTTGGTGCCGTCCCGGTTATAGTCGTCGAGCGCGGACAGCTTCATCGCCTTGCTGTGCCCGTCGGCGAACATGACGCTGACCATCTCGGTGTGCCGTTCCGCCGGCTTCGCGCGGCAGCCCTCGGGTCCGCTGCCGCACTCCGCACCGTCCCCATAATAGCCGCTCGCCTTGCCGCTCCCGCGGGAGCTGGTGAGCGGCGGGTCGACCGTGTACACGCCCGCGCCGATCGTCTTGTCGTCTTTGCGCACGGCGTTGGTGTCGGCGACCGCCACGGTCTCGGACGGCTTGTCAATCAGGCCGTCGCTCGCGGTGAACGGGAAGCGGGAGTTGCCCAGGTACTGGTAGTTGTATCCATAGCCGCCGTACTTCTTCCCAGCCGGGTTGTGGGCCCACGCGTTCCGGAGCAGGTCTTGCGGGGCGGAGGGGCAGGCGAAGAGCTGTTCGTTCTTGACGTACGGATAGATATAGTCGGGCCAGCGCGTCCGGGGCGAGAACGAGGACGGCGACGACATCATCGGGTAGCCTTCCTGGTCCTGGACGTACATCGACACGGCGATCCCCATCTGCCGCACGTTCGACACGCAGCTTATCTGCCGGGCCTTCTCGCGGGCCTGGGCGAAGACGGGGAAGAGGATGGCCGCCAGGATCGCTATTATGGCGATCACGACGAGCAGTTCTATAAGGGTGAACGCGGAACGTCTACCGGGGGCGAATCCGTGGGAAATCTCGGTGGGGGACGGCGTTCGGCGTCTTTCGGAGACGGGCAAACCGGCGTTGGTCTCCGGACGTCCGAAACCATTGCAGATAGTCATTAGAACCCTCCTCGGGGCGGGCGCGGCACGCCCGTTTCCCCGGTCGTTGCGGCGACGACGAGCCGCGGCAATGACATTCCGGAGGGGGTGTGGTATCCTAGCCGTGGTGATACGGGTGTGGCGCTGCCACATCCCCCCGGAGGCCCCAGGCGCTTGCAGGCGCCCGGGGCCTTTCGCCGTCTTTTCGTGCGTCTTCGAAGTGTTAACACCGACAGATTTTATCGGCGACAAATTGTGTCGCCGTTAGGATAGCCTAACGCGCTCCCGTTTGTCAATGCATTTGGAGACCGGGCCTGAGATTATTCCGTCCGGTGGGGAACACCGCGGGCACAAGGCCGGCTTTCCGCTGCGGTGATCTGCGTCGGGCGTGTGCAGAACGTGCACCATTCGGGGTGTCGAACGTCCGGCGTGAAACACAAGAAACGCCGTGGCGTGGAACGGGAGAAGGCGGCTGGCAGGGCCTCAGGCCGGAACGCGGGCAGACGGCGGATTCATTCCTGTTCGTCCGGGGTCAGCTTCAAGCGGACGCCCGCCTCGTGCAGGCGCCGGATCGTGTCAGCGAACGGTACGTTTGGTTCGGGCATCTTCAAGCATTTGAAGCATGGCCCGGCCCTCGTCCAGCTTCTTGAGCCGTTCGGCCGGGGTGAGTTTGAGGTTCTCGCGCAGCCGGCCGAGGTCCACCCCGTTCTCGTCCTGGTCGCCCCAGGCTGTCGGGTTCTCCTCCTGCCACCGGATGAGTGCGAGCGCTTCGTCGTCCAATTCCATTACAGACGGCCCCTTCGTACAGGCGTAGTGATGCAGGATTCGCGATGCGGTCGTGCTCAGGCGTCGCCGGGCGTCTCCGCTGCGGGGAACGAGACGCGGGCGTACAGGTCGCGCAGGGCAACCGCGCACCCGATGCTGGCAAGCGGCAGGACCGCCTCCAGGTCGCCGAACTCCGTGAGCAGCCAGCCGTCTTCCTGCCGAACGTGCCGCTCGACCTGCGCCCGGTCCTGCGCGACCAGCACGTATTCCTGCAAGGACGGGATGCGTCGGTAGTGGGCGAACTTGTGCCCGCGGTCGCCGGCCTCGGTGGACGGGGACAGGACTTCGATGAGCACGGTCGGGTTGAGCAGAGTGTCCAGGCCGGTGTCCTCGAACTGCGGCGGCCCGCACACCACGGTCACGCCGGGGTAGAGGTAGGCAGAGTTGGTCGCCTCGCTCTTGACGCGCATGTCGGCCACGTACGCTTCGCAGTCGTCGCGGTCGCGCAGTTGGCCGCCGAGTTCACGCGCGAGGTTGAAGCAGATCAGGTTATGCTCCCGGCTCGCCCCCGGGTACCCGCTCGCAGAGTGGGTGAGCGCGTAGACGCGCCCGTTGAAGAACTCGCTCTTGTGGGTGGCCTGTCGTTCCCGGGCCAGATACTGCTCCCAGGTGTAGTGCG